>JASHRY010000159.1 GCA_030037105.1 Xanthobacteraceae bacterium | reverse complement strand
CAAAATTCGCCCACAAGCTCGCCTTCCTCGACGAGATGCACGCGAACGCGGCGTTGCGGCCGGCGCCGTCCGAACGCGCCGTCATCCTCGGCGATTTCAACGTGGCGCCGCTTGAATGCGACGTCTGGAGCCACAAGCAGCTCCTGACCGTCGTCTCGCACACGCCGATCGAATGCGAAAAGCTTCTCGGCATTCGGAAAGCCGGCAATTGGATCGACGCCGTGCGCATTTTCGTGCCGGAACCAACCAAGCTTTACACTTGGTGGAGCTATCGTTCGCCTGATTGGATCGCGTCCGATCGGGGCCGCCGGCTCGACCACATCTGGGTCGCGCCGGCGCTGGCCGATCGACTGTCAGCGGTCAAAGTGTTGAAGGATTCGCGCGGCTGGGCGCGGCCTTCGGACCATGTGCCGGTGACGGCGACGCTGGAGCTTTAGCGCCTGAGCGCAAAACGGCGCCCGTTGACGAGGGTCTCGAACGTTTTCCGCGGCCGGCCGCGGTTCCGGCCCAACTGAACGGTTACCGCGGCTTGTCGTCGGGAACGAGCGCTGCGCGGACGTTCTCGATGTCGCGCAGCCACGCCTCGGTGCGCGCGGCGATCACTTCGCGCAGCCGCTGTGCGGCCTCCGGATAGCCCTCCAGCATTTTCAGGAACAGCGCGCGCGAAATGCGCATGACCGTCGAATTCTCGCGCGCCGTCGCGGTGGCCGGCCGTCTCGTTTCCGCGATCAGCGCCGATTCGCCAAGCAACGTGCCCGGCCCGACGATGAGGTCGCCCGCATCGCCGCGTTCCGGCTTGAGACTGAACGAGCCTTGCTGCACGATGTAAGCGCCGTCGGCGGTTTCGCCGGCGGCGAACAGCACCCGTCCGGGTTCGACATCGAAGCTTTCGGCGCCGATGGCGAGGATGCGCAGCGCCCCCGAGCCCAGCCGGCGGAGAATTGGCACCCGCTCGAGCACCGCGATGTCGTCTTCGATGGTCATGGCCGCCGCGATCACGGCACCAGCTTGTAGCCGCCGGCTTCGGTGACGAGAACGGCGGGCATGGCGGCGTCCTTCTCGATCTTCTGTCGTAACCGGTAGATGTGCGTCTCCAGCGTGTGCGTCGTCACTCCCGAATTGTAACCCCAGACTTCCTGCAGCAGCGTCTCCCGCGACACCGGCCGCTGGCCGGCGCGGTACAGATAGCGCAGGATCGAGGTCTCCTTCTCGGTGAGGCGGACCTTGTTGCCCTTGGAGTTGAGCAACAGCTTCGAGCTCGGCCGGAATGTATAGGGTCCGATCGTGAAGATCGCATCCTCGCTCGCTTCGTGCTGGCGAAGTTGCGCGCGGATGCGCGCCAACAGCACGGCAAAGCGGAACGGCTTGGTGACGTAATCGTTGGCGCCCGATTCGAGGCCGAGGATAGTATCGGAATCGGTGTTGTGACCCGTAAGCATGATGACCGGCGCCTTGAAGCCGTTCTTGCGCAGGATGCGCACGGCTTCGCGGCCGTCGATGTCGGGCAGGCCGACATCCATGATCACGAGATCGATCTGCCCGGCCTTGGCGGCCTGCACGCCCTTGCTGCCGTTCTCCACCGCGACGGCTTCGAACTCCTCGTGCAGCGACAATTGCTCGGTCAGCGCCTCGCGCAGCTCGGCATCGTCGTCGACGATGAGAATCTTACGCGTGTTCGGCATTATCCGGACCCCCACGGCCGCCCCCGCGCGTCGGTCAATGACGCGGCACGCAACGACCGGCCGCGATTTTGCTGCATTGCCTGACGCGAAGTAGAACATTCGCGGATAAAAGAGCAAGCGGGGGCGGGAATCGCTCCGCGGCGGCCATGCCATGCGACGGACTTCTCTTGCCAGGATCGAGGTCAGTGCGCGGCCGGGGCGGCGATCGCAGGGCTGGCTCCGCGCCGGCAACTTGACCGTGCCCGTTGCCCTCGGGCGCACCGGCGTGAGAGCGGACAAGCGCGAGGGCGACGGCGGCACCCCGCGCGGGGCTTTTCGTCCCGTGCGGCTGTGGTGGCGGGCCGACCGCCTCGCGCATCCGCGAACATTGCTGCCTGCTCGTCGTATCCGACCCGGCGACGCCTGGTGTGAAGATCCGACCGACCGGCGTTACAATCGGCCTTTCCGGCGGTCGGCCAATGAACCAGGCGACCGGCTTTGCCGCGACGACGCCCTCTACGATATCCTCGTCGAACTCGATCACAATACGCGGCCGCGCGTCGCCGGCCGCGGCAGCGCCGTGTTCATTCACCTCGCGCGACCCGGTTTCGCGCCAACCGCGGGTTGTGTGGCGCTGAGGCGCCGCGATCTGGAAGCTTTATTGGCCGGCATGAGCCCAAAGACACGAATCTTGATTCATAATTAGGCATGATACGGAAAAACGCGACCGGTTTCCGAAAAGTTATGCGCCAGCCTCCTCACTGGTCGCGCGGGCCGAATATTGCCGTGCCGATGCGCACGTGGGTCGCACCGAATGCGATCGCCGTCGGGAAATCGACGCTCATGCCCATCGAGAGCAGCTTAAGCCCATTGCGCCGCGCAATTTTGGCGGTCAGCGCAAAATGTGGCGCAGGAGCTTCGCTCACGGGCGGAATGCACATAAGGCCGGAAATCGTAAGGCCGTGGCGCTCGCGGCAGGCCCTGAGGAAGGCGTCGGTCTCCTGCGGCCTGACGCCGGCCTTTTGCGGCTCGCCGCCGGTATTGACCTCGGCGAACAACAGCGGCCGGCGTCCTTGCCGGGCCATCTCCTTGGCGAGCGCGGCGGCAAGGCTGTCCCGATCGACCGAATGGATGGCGTCGAACAGCGCCACGGCGTCTCTCGCCTTGTTCGATTGCAACGCGCCGACCAGGTGCAATTCGAGGCCGTGACGGCGCGCGATCAGCGGCAGCCATTTGGCTTTGGCCTCCTGCACGCGGTTTTCGCCGAAAACACGCTGGCCGGCGGCGATGACCGGTTCGATCGCATCAGCGGCGAAAGTTTTCGCCACCGCCACGAGCGTCACGCTGCCGGCATCCCGGCCGGCGTCGCGGCAGGCGCGGGCGATGTCTTCGCGCACGGTCGCCAACCGATCAAGTCGGCTCATGCTTTCCATTTCCTTACTGCCCGCAAAGCGACGCAAATTTTACCAGGGAAGCGAAGGCCATCTTTACGTATCTCCACTAGCTTGCGGAAGCCCAAGGGGGGCGGGGAATGTTCGATGTCGGACGTTCAAACACCGTCTGCCAATACATCACGGCGCAACAAGCCGGTGTTCAGCATCCGCGCCCGATTGATCGTCGTCGCCCTTTTGGCGATCGCCCCGCTGATGTTCGAACGGATGCGCAGCCTCGAAAGCATCCGTGCCGACCGCATTGAACTCGCTCAAGCCCAGGTGATCGATCTCGCTCGCGGCGGGGCCGACGCCCAGCGCGAGACCGTCGATTCCATGCGCGCCCTGCTGCAACTCGTTGCGCGCCTTTACGCGCGAATGCCGCTCGATGCGCCGGACTGCAACCAGACCCTCTCCAGCCTGACCAACAACATTCCGTGGCTTCGCGGCCTTGACATCGCCGGAATCGACGGTCGCATCAGATGTGCGACCGACCCACGCGGGATCGGCTTGAATGTGTCGGATCGTCCTTATTTCCAGAAAGTCCTTCATTCGCGTGATTTCGGGCTCAGCGATTACCTGATCAGCCGGGTCCATCAGACGCCGGGACTGATCGCAACCTTCCCTGTCGTGAACGCCGACGGCGCCTTCATTGGGGTCGTTCTTGCATCGATCAATCTGCAATGGATCGGCAACCTCGCCGCCGCGGCCGCGCAGCGTTCAGGCACTGCAGTCCTGCTGATCGACGGCATGGGCACCCTCATCGCCGCCTCGGCCGACGAGGCGGAATTCGTCGGCAAGAACTTCGCCGACCGCCCCCTGGTGCGCGACATGCTGGCCAACGACGAAGGCACGGTGACGATGGCGGGCCTGGACGGCGTCAGGCGCATTTTCGCTTATGTCCGCGTGCCGTGGACACGGGCGCGGCTGGCCGTCGGTCTCGACGAGAGCGTCGTGCACAGCGGCATCGACCGCGAGATCAACATTGCCTACCTGCAGCTTGCGCTGTTCGGCACGCTCGTTCTTCTCGCCGCATGGTTCGGCGGCGAACGGCTCATCTTGCGGCCGATCCGCTCGTTGGCGCACACCGCGGCGCGTTTCGGCCACGGCGACCTGCAGGCGCGCGCGGACAAGGAGTCTTGGATCGCCGAGTTCGAACCCCTCGCCGTCGCCTTCGACGATATGGCGCGCAAGCTCGCCGGGCGCGAAGAGGAATTGCGCATCGCCAATCAGCACCTCGAAGAACTGGCGAGCCTCGACGGCCTTACCGGCTTGGCCAATCGACGCGGCTTCGACCGTCGGCTCGAGCGCGAATGGCGCGAAGCCGGCGAACGCCGCCAACCGATCGCGCTGATGATGATCGATATCGACTATTTCAAACTGTTCAACGATCGCTACGGTCACGTCAGGGGCGACGCCTGCCTGCATGCGGTCGCCGAGACATTGTCGCTGGTGACCCTGGAGGAGGCCGTGCTCGTCGCCCGTTACGGTGGCGAGGAATTCGCGCTGCTGCTTCCCGGTCTCGACATCGAACGCACGACCGCGCTGGCGGACGAGGCGCGCCGCGCCGTCGAAGACCTTCTCATCATGCACTCCAAGTCGCCGTGCGGCCATGTAACGATCAGCGTCGGAGTCGAATCCCTGGTGCCGGGAAAGAATCAGCCGGCTTCCGATCTGGTCGAGGCGGCGGACCGTGCGCTCTACACGGCCAAGTCGCGCGGCCGCAACACCGTGGTCGCGCATATTCCCGTGTTGCTCAGCGCGGCGAGCTGAGCGCGACGAGAGCCGCAACGGCTGCTGGAGCCAATTCCGTTCGGATTGACCCGTCATCGCGAGCGCAGCGAAGCGGGCGATGGACCGCGCCGGGCGATCGGACGTAACATGCATTGCCCGGCGGGGACTGCTTTGCACCGCCCGCGCGCGATCGACCGGATCATGCCGTTGAGCGAGCCGCAATCGCATCATTTGCTGATCGCCGACGATCACCCGTTGTTCCGCGGCGCGCTGCGCGAGGCGGTCGCCGGATTGTTCGGCCGCGCCGACGTCGGCGAGGCCGGGACGTTCGAAGAAGTCACCGAACACCTCGAGCGCGGCGGCGACGTCGATTTGATTCTGCTCGATCTGAAGATGCCGGGCGTGCGCGGCTTTTCCGGCCTCATGTACTTGCGCGCGCAATATCCGAGCCTCCCGATCGTCGTGGTCTCGGCCAACGACGATCCCGCGGTAATCCGCCGTTGCATGGAGTTCGGCGCCTCCGGCTTTATTCCGAAAACGCTCGGCGTCGACGTATTGCGGGCGGCCATCGCGCGGGTGCTGCAGGGCGAAGTGTGGACGCCGCCGGACGTCGATCTCTCGCGTCAATCCGACGCCGAGGCCGCGGCGATGATCGCGCGGCTTTCGACGCTGACGCCGCAACAGGTGCGCGTGCTGATGATGCTGTCGGGCGGCCTGCTCAACAAGCAGATCGCCTATGAGCTCGGCGTGTCCGAAGCGACCGTGAAGGCCCACGTCTCCGCGATCCTGCAGAAGCTCGGGGTCGAGAGCCGCACCCAGGCGGTCATCGCCGCCGGGCGCATCGAAGCCGGCCAATGGCCGCAATTGCCGGCGCGGGAGAAGTGAATTTCACATCCGCCGCGAAAACGCGGATGACGAAATTCGCTCACTCGGCCGCCACGCGCTGCATGCGCCATTGCGTGATCAGCGCGCGCAGGGCGGCGGGCTTGACCGGCTTGTTGAGCACGTGCACGCCGGTGGCGCGCGCCTCCTCGCGCACATGAACCGAGCGGTCGGCGGTGATCAGGATCGCCGGCAAGTCGCGTCCGGTGCGCCGGCGCAGCTCCATGATCGCGACGACGCCGTTGCCGCCGTCGAGGTGATAATCAACCAGCAGGCCGTCCGGCTCGAGGCCGCTTCCTTGCATCGCCGCGAGCGCTTCGGCGAGGTCCGCAGCCTTGAGCACGCGGCAGCCCCAGCCGCCGAGGAGCGCCTGCATACCGTCGAGAATGGTCCGCTCGTTGTCGATGCACAGCACGACCGTTCCGGTGAGCCGTCCGGCGGCGATTTTGGGGACGACGCGCAACGTCGGCTCGCCTATTACGGCGCTCGCGCGCGGCACTTCGACGGAAAAGCGCGAGCCGCGGCCGACGTTCGATTGCAGCGCCACCTCGCAGTCGAGCACGCGGGCGATGCGCTCGACGATCGAGAGGCCCAAGCCCACGCCGCGCGCCACCCGCGCGCCCTGGTCGAGGCGGTGGAATTCCTTGAACACCGCGCGTTGCTTGGCGTGCGGAATGCCGATGCCGGTATCGCAGACGTCGATACGCAGCCGCGGCCCGCGGCGCCGGCAGCCGACCAGGACGCTGCCGGCCGGCGTATATTTGACCGCGTTCGAAACCAGGTTCTGCAACAGGCGCCGCAGCAGCCGTCGGTCCGACCGCACCGCAAGCGAGCACGGCATGAAAATCAGATCGAGTCCCTTTTCCCGCGCCAGCGGCGCAAATTCGACCTCCAGCCGGCGCAAAATTTCGTCGATGTGGAAATCCGCCATCTCCGGCTGCATCGCGCCGGTGTCGAGCCGCGAAATATCGAGCAGCGCGGCGAATATCTCTTCGACCGCTTCGAGCGAGGCATCGATATTCTGCACCAGATCGGCGTCCGCGCCCCGGCGCTGGCGCTCGATCAAACTGCTGACGTAGAGCCGGGCGGCGTTGAGCGGCTGCAAAACGTCGTGGCTCGCAGCGGCGATGAAGCGCGTCTTGGAAGCGTTGGCGTCGTCGGCCGCGGCCTTGGCGCGCTCGAGTTCGGCATTGAGCCGCATGAGCTCGCCGGTGCGTTCGCGCACCCGGCGCTCCAACGTGGCATTGGCGCGCTCGAGCGCCTCCGCTGCCTTCACGCTGGGCGTGATGTCGGTGAAGGTCGTGACCAGACCGCCGTCGGGCATGCGGTTCGCCCGCACCTCGATCACCAGCCCGCGTCCGGCAAAGCGCTCGAGGAACGGCTCGGCTTCGGCGGTGTATTTGGCGATGCGCTCGGCGACTTCGCCGTCGATGCTCCTGCCGTCGGGCGCGCTTTGCTGCACGACATGGCGGAGGATTTCCTCGAGCGCAATGCCGACGCGACCGAGCGCGTGCGGTAGATCGAAGATTTCGCCGAATTGCCGGTTCCAGCAGACGAGATTGAGTTCTTTGTCGAACACGGCGATGCCTTGCCGAACGTGATCGAGCGCGGTCTGCAGGATCTCGCGATTGTAATGGATCGCCGCGTTGGCGTCGTCGAGCAGCTTGAGCGCCGCCTTGGTGGAAACGGTGCGCTTGCGCAACAGCAGCGACAGAACGAGCCGCGAGGACGCGGCACCGATCGCCGAGGCCAGGAGATACTCGCCGTATTGCAGCAACTGAAAGTCGGCCTCGGCCTGCGGTTCGAAGCTCAGCCGGCGCGAGGCGGCGAAGCTGAGAAACGATTCGCGCGTGCGCTCCGCGCCGAGATAGCGGGCGACCGTCGCGGTCAATTCCTCGATCGTGACCGAGGCCCGACGCAGGCGAAAGCTCGGCGCCATCGGCGCCAGCGTCGGGGGAACGAACACGTCCGCCTGCACGCGTTCGATCGCGCGCGGCCGCCGCAGGAGCGAGCAGCCGACATAGAACGCGATATTGGCGAGGAGGCTGAGCACCACGCCGTGCACGAGCGGCGGCAGATCGATGCCGAACAAAGCCTGCGGCCGCAGCAACGCCACGCCCCACGGCCCGTCGGTGAGGATGCGCGTGCCGACGATGCCGGCATCCGAGATGCTCGGCAGCAGCAGCGTATAGCCCCAGACCAGAATGCCGGCGGTCATGCCGGCGATGGCCCCGGCCGCGGTGCCGCGCCGCCAGACGAGCCCGCCGAAAAAAGCGGGCGCGAACTGGGCGATGGCGGCCATCGAGAGAAGGCCGATCGCGGCCAGTTGCGCGTCGCCGGCCGAGCGATAGTAGATATAAGCGAGAAACAGAATCGCGAAGATCGCGATACGGCGCACCGTCAGGAGCTGCGCGCCGGCATCATTCGGCTCGCCGGCGCGGGTCGCACGGCGCTTGAGCACGAGCGGCATCACGATGTCGTTCGACACCATGATCGCCAGTGCCACCGATTCGACGATCACCATGGCGGTCGCCGCCGAAAGGCCGCCGACGAAGGCAATGAGCGCGAACAGCACGGAATGCGCCTTGAGCGGCAGCGCCAGCACGAACATGTCGCCGTCGGTGCCGCCGGCCGGGAAGGTCAGCAGACCGGCCATGGCGATCGGCATCACGAACAGATTGATGAGCACCAGATAAGCCGGGTACAGCCAGGCGGCGCGGCGGATTTCAGCCTCGCTGTGGTTCTCGACCACGGCGACGTGGAACTGTCGCGGCAGCAGGATGATGGCAAACAGCGACAGTGCCGTCATGGCAAGGGATGTCGCCAGCGGCGGCGCATGCGTGAGCAGCGCCGCGGTCTGTGGCGCTTGCAACGCCCGCGCGAACAAGGCGGGCGCACCATGGAACATGCCGAAGGTCACGAACATGCCGACGGCGAGAAAGGTGACGAGCTTGACGATCGATTCCGCCGCGATCGCCAGCATCAGCCCGTCCTGATGCTCGGTGGCGTCGATGTGGCGCGTGCCGAACAGGACGGCGAAGGCCGCCATCAGCAGCGCGACGAACAGCGCAATGTCGCCGAGGAACGGTTGCCCCGCGACGCCCCCCGCCGAGACGTCGGCGAGAATGGTGCCGACCGACGCCGACACCGCTTTGAGCTGCAGGGCGATGTAAGGGACCATGCCGACGATCGCGATCAGCGCCACGGTCGCCGCCACCGCCTGGCTCTTGCCGTAGCGCGCCGCGATGAAGTCGGCGATCGAGGTGATATTCTGGCCCTTGGCCAGCCGCACGATGCGGATGATGAGCGGATAGAAGAGGCCGACCATCAATATCGGCCCGATATAGATGCTGAGGAAATCGAAACCGCTGCGCGAGGCTACCCCGACCGAGCCGAAGAAGGTCCACGACGTGCAATAGATGGCGAGCGTGAGCGGATAGATGAGGAGCCGCGAGCGATTGCCGCGGGCAAGCGCGCGCTTGCGGTCGCCATAGCTCGCGACCAGGAATAAAAAGCCGATATAAGCGAACGCGATGACGACGACGACCCAGCCCTGCAGCATGGCGTTTCCTGCCTCGCCTTAGCGCCTTGTCGGCGCGCGATGCCCGGTTTTGCGCAAATCATCACAATTTGCCGGGGCTCTGTCCATCGGGCCGGGAGTGCACCTTTCCCTTACTTTGCGGGTAAAGGGCGCCCGATTCTTTCCCACGCGGCCGCAAAAGCGACAAGCCTGGAATCACGAATGGTGCAAGACCTGAACCGGTTGAGACTATGGTTTCAGGGCCCGCGGGTTTCGCGTCGCTCCGGCGGAATGACGGATCATTCTGCGGCGAGCGCGGGCTCTTTGAGGGGCAGCCGCAACTTTTGCCAGACGTCGACCAGCGCTTCGGCGAGCGCGTCGATCAGCGCGTCGTCGTGATAGGGGCTCGGCGTGATGCGCAGCCGCTCCGTGCCCCGCGGCACCGTCGGATAGTTGATCGGCTGGATGTAAATGCCGTGGTCGGCCAGCAGGAGGT
>JASHRY010000158.1 GCA_030037105.1 Xanthobacteraceae bacterium | reverse complement strand
TGATATCGAAACCGGCCGTGTTGTTCCAAAAGCCGAAGCCCGAGGCGATGTTGGCGCGGGCGAGATTCTGCGCCGCATTGAGGACGGCGCCGCAGGCGAGGCCGACAACGAGAACGACGAGACCGATCTGAACCGCGACGCCGCCCCGGCGGCGCGGGCGGCGCGTGGGCCGCGCGTGGCGCGGCAAAACTTGGGCTTCATCGACCATGGGTCGGCCCGCGGTTCAACGACGGGCGCGCCGGCGGCTCAGCGGAACGGCGGTCCGTATTGCAAACCGCCCTTGGTCCACAGCGCGTTGAGGCCGCGCGCGATTTTCAACGGCGAGCCCTGCCCGATATTGCGTTCAAAAACCTCGCCATAATTGCCGACCCGCTTGATGATGCGATAGACCCAGTCATTGGTGAGGTCGAGCGCCTCGCCATATTGTCCCTCGACGCCGAGCATTCGCCTGATCTCCGGGTCGTCAGATTTCAGCTTTTCGTCCACATTGGCCTGATTCACCCCGAGTTCCTCGGCGTTGATCATGGCGAAATGCGTCCAGCGCACGATGTCGGTCCACTGATTGTCGCCTTGGCGCACCACGGGGCTGAGCGGCTCCTTGGAAATGATCTCCGGCAGCACGATGTGGTCGCTCGGCTGGGCCAATTGCAGGCGCTCGCCGTAAAGGCCCGACGAGTCGGTCGTGTAGGAATCGCAACGGCCGGTCTCATAGGCTTTGATGGCCTCGTCCGCGGTCGCGAACGTCACCGTTTTAAGGTCCATATGGTGGGTGCGGAAATAATCGGCGAGATTAAGCTCGGTGGTGGTGCCTTGCTGCACGCACACGGCGGCGCCGTTGAGCTCGAGCGCCGAGCTCACTTTCAGCGATTTGCGCACCATGAAGCCTTGGCCGTCGTAATAGGTGACGGCCGGAAAATCGAGCCCGAGCGCGGCGTCGCGCGACAATGTCCAGGTCGTGTTGCGCGAAAGCACGTCGATCTCACCGGATTGCAGCGCGGTGAAACGATCTTTGGCCGTCAGCGGCACGAACTTGACCTTGGTCGGATCGTCGAAAATCGCCGCCGCGATCGCGCGGCAAAAATCGACGTCGAACCCGGTCCACTTGCCTTGCGGGTCGGGCATGCCGAAACCGGCCAGGGTGCCGTTGGCGCCGCAGACGAGCTCGCCGCGACTCTTGACCGCTTTGAGCGTCTGCGCCGAGGCCGCTTGCGTCGCGAAGGCAAACATCGTCGCGAAAGCAATGGCCGTAGCGAGGCGTTTCATGATCAGGCCTTTCAAGATGGACGGCCGCGCACCGAGCCCCCTGTGCCGGCGCGCTTGCGGCGATTTGCCTGCCCGTCGCATCTGAGAACGATCGCATTGCAAGGTCAAGGGGTTGACGAGAAGCCGCAATGCCGAAGTAATGGCGCCGGAGAGCAAATTGAACCGCCGCAGGCGCGCGAAAGGAACAGAGCGATGAAGGCGGGCAGCAACGACGGCCGCACCGCGGCGCGACGCCCGGATACGCGCGTGGTCACCGCCGGCCGCGATCCCGCCGCCTATCACGGCTTCGTCAACCCGCCGGTCTATCATGCCTCGACCGTGCTCTATCCCAGCGCCGAGGATTACCTCGCCCACCGCGCGCCTTATCAATACGGTCGCCGCGGCACGCCGACGACGGAGGCGCTCGAACTGGCGCTGCAGGAACTGGAAGGGCCGCAATGCGCCGGCGTCGCGCTGTTGCCGTCGGGCCTGGCGGCGATTTCGGCGGCATTGCTGTCCGTCCTACATGCCGGCGACCACGCGCTCGTGACCGACAGCGCCTATGGGCCGACGCGCACCTATTGCGACCAGATTCTCACGCGGCTCGGCGTCGCCACCACCTATTACGATCCGCTGATCGGCGCGGCGATCACCGAGCTGTTTCGACCGAATACGCGTATCGTTTATCTGGAATCGCCGGGCTCGCTGAGCTTCGAGATGCAGGATGTTGCCGGCATCGCCGCGGCGGCGCACGCCAAGGGCGCGCTCGTGCTCATGGACAATACCTGGGCGACCCCGCTCTATTTCCGCGCGCTGGAAAACGGCGTCGACCTCTCGATCCAGGCCGGCACCAAATATATCGGCGGCCATGCCGACGTGATGCTCGGCACGGTTTCGGCCAACGGCGCGACCGCGGCGAGCCTCAAGAATATGGTCGGCCTCAGCGGGCTGTGCGTCGGCCCCGACGACGTCTATCTCGGCCTGCGCGGCCTGCGCACGCTCGCAGTGCGGCTCGATCGCCATTACCGATCCGGATTGGCCGTCGCGCGCTGGCTGGAGCAGCGTCCGGAAGCGCTGCGCCTCCTGCATCCGGCACTGGAGAGCCATCCCGGCCACGCCGTCTGGAAGCGCGATTTCACCGGCGCCTGCGGATTGTTCAGCGTCGTGCTCAAGCCGGTGCCGCGGCAGGCGGTGTACGCCTTTCTCGATGCGCTCGAGCTCTTCGGCATCGGCGCCTCATGGGGCGGCTATGAGAGCCTCGCCATCCCCTTCGACTGCGCGGGCGCGCGCACCGCGACGCGCTGGCAGCCGGGCGGCCCCACCGTGCGCTTCCACATCGGGCTCGAAGCCGTCGACGACCTTCTCGCCGATCTCGATCGCGGTTTTGCCGCGCTCGCCGCTGCGGCGCGCGCGTGAGGTCTACGCCGCCGAGGCCGTCGCCCTGCGGTCGCGGACGATGAAATAGAGATTGCGCAGGTAAACGAACACGCCGAACGCCTGGCCGACAATGAACACCACATCCCTGCGGTAGAGCGCATAGGCCAGAAGCGTGAGGCCGCCGGCGACGGAAAAGATCCAGAACGCGACGGGAATGACGCTGCGGCCGGCGCGTTCCGAGGCGATCCATTGCACCAGAAAGCGCATGGTGAACATCGCCTGAGCGAAAAAGCCCAGAAGCACCCACCAATCGAGCCGGGTGATGAATACGTCCTGCAGATAGGCGCCGACCGAGCGCGAAAGATCAACGAGCAAGGGTAATCTCCTCGGACTGGGGAACGCGCCGGCGGCGCCGGATCAGCCAGCATACTCCGGCGAGATCGACGATGCCGATCCACAGCCGATTCCACATGCCGTAATTCGACGCGCCGTGCCGCCGCGGTCGATCGACGACGTCGATGTAACCGATATCGAAGCCTTCGCGCCGCACCAGCGCCGGCAGGAAGCGGTGCAAACCGTCGAAGTAAGGCAGCGACAGGAACAGGTCGCGACGGAACGCCTTGAGGCCGCACCCGGTGTCGCGCGTGCCGTCCTTGAGCACGGCGGCGCGCACGCCGTTGGCGATGCGCGATTGCAGGGCCTTGAAGCCCGTCGCCTGGCGGCCGACGCGTTGGCCGGCGATGAGAGCGACGCGCGGCAGGCCCTTTTCGAGCGCGGCGACGAGCACGGGGATAAAGGCGGGATCGTTCTGGCCGTCACCGTCGAGCATGACGATGATCGGCGCGCGTGCCGCCTTGACGCCCGTATGCAGCGCCGCCGATTGGCCGCACGGCTGCGCATGGCGGATCTGGCGCAGCCACGGGCGTTGCGCCATCAGGCCTCGCAACTCATCCTCGGTCGCGTCGCGCGAGCCGTCGTTGACATAGACGATCTCGAAGACCTGGCCGTCCAGTGCGGTGGCGATTTCGGCGACAAGTGGAGCGATATTGCCGGCCTCGTTGCGCACCGGCACCACGACGGATATGGCCGGAGCGGGATGGGATCCGTTGCTCGACGCCATGCCTATCGCCCGATGACGATCTGGCGGGCGGCGCCCTTGATCCGCTTCCATGACGGCCAGGAATAAGGCCGCAAGTCGCTCGCGAAAAACACCAGGCGCCGCGCCGCAAAGGCGCGCCGCACCATGAGCGCGCCAACGACGCCGACGAGCGCCCCGGCGATCACGTCGCTTGGATGATGGGCGAGGATGACCACGCGGCTGAGCATGATGATCAGCGCATAAAGCCACATGATCCAGCGCGCGCGCGGCCAGATGGCGCCGATGGCGATCGCCGCCGCCGCAGCGGTCGTAACATGGCCCGAGGGCATGCTGGCGTAATTGGAGCGCCAGATGAACGGCATGTAGGCGAACGGATCGCCATGGCCGACATAGGGCCGTGCCCGACCGATCAACCGCTTGACGATGGTCGTGAACAGGCTCGGCGCGGCGATCGCGAGGAACAGAAATCCGAAGCGGGCGGCGAGCGCCGCGAGCACGCCTTGGACGAGCGGCGGCAGCGTCGGCTTCATCACCGCCGCGAGCGTCAACAGAATGACCCCGAGCGGATACAGAAACCAGCCCGAGCGACCGAAATTGGTGATTTTTTCGAATATGCCGATCGACGAATACGGCAGATGCCGCCCCCAATCGCTCGCGGCGTCGTCGATGAGAAACATCGAGGCAATGACGGCCGCGACAGTGAGGGCGATCGCGGCGAAAGTGATCGCGGGAAGCTGCGGCGGCCGCGCCCGCGGCGCGCGCACGAGAGCATGGCTCCAGCGCACGAGATTGATTGCCGCGCGACGGGGGAATGCCGGCGCCGCCGGCGCGGGGCTAAACTGTTTCGAGGGGGCTTCGGTCACGGCCGGCGGACAATAGTGAAAACGTCCCCACCGGGAAAGGACCGGCCCAAGGATGACCGCAAGGCGTCGTCCCGGCGGCCGTATGGTTCCGGTCTTGAAGGACGCGTCCGCCGGGCTCGGAGTCGGGAGGCGCCGCGCGAATGGTCCAGGCGAAACGCCAACCCCTCCCCCGCGGCGCGATCAGTGCGCCGTCGCTCAGCCGAGCGCCTTCACAGCCGGCCTTTAGAAGGAGTGGAACGGGAGAATGAACCTACGTCTAATAGGCCGTACCAGATAGAGCAACCCGCCTTTCGGTGGGAGACACATACCTCCTATCGGCGACCCTATGTCCACGGTCTTGAGCATGAAAAAGCCGCAAGGCCTTCGGGTCCGACGGCTCATGAGTGACGACACCTCAG
>JASHRY010000157.1 GCA_030037105.1 Xanthobacteraceae bacterium | reverse complement strand
AAATAGCCATAGATCATCTCGTGGATATGCCAATCGAGCGGGCTGAACGCGGTCGGCAGCGACCATTCGCCGAAGTACTGGGGCAGCCACAATAGAATGCCGAGCGCGGCCCATATCGCGCCGCCGAGAAAGAACGGGCGAAAGCCGTATGAAAACAGCGCCAGCCCGGCATATTGGCGGCGGCGGCGAAGCGCCTCAGGCATGTGCATCATCATCTCTTGCATGAGAATACCTTTCCTCGGAGTGGCGACGAAAGCCGCCACTCCGACGAAGAGTCGAGATCAATAACATCCTCCGGAGTCAAGATCTGCGTCACCTTATCCGACCAAAGGTCGCAGCGTCGGATGACGTCCGATCATGGGCAATCGGTCAACCAAGCCGTCGAGACCCCATACGTGACCGGCGCGATGCGCAATGAGGTAGACGATCACCGTTGCATAAACGAGATGATAGTCGACGATGTAGTTGAGATGATCCTCGATGAACGGGAACTGCATGTGCGCGAAATAATAGGTGATCATCAGCAAGATCGCGAACGGGCCGCTGACGCGCACAAGAAGGCCGGAAACGAGCGACAGACCGATGAGCAAATGGCCCCACTTCACCAGAAAGTTCGTATAGGGCACCACCGCCGGCCGGGCAAACACTGAGAAGAAGTCGTGGAACGTGACCACGTGATTCAAAAAGCCGGCGGTGTCGAAACTCTCCCAGATTTGCCAAATGCCGGCATAGAGAAAGGTCCAGCCTATCAAAATGCGCAGGATGAAGATCACGCCACGGTCGAGATTGGATTCAGGCATAGCACGCTCCCTTTGAAAGCCTTGAAAAAATCTTATCGATCTCCGTTGGCGGCATTGACCTGAGTCAAATCACAGTCGCGTCGCGCGTAATCGCGGCGCAGGAATTCTTGCCGCGGCCGCTCGCCGACGGTGCGCAACTCGCGCGATGGACGTGCTGGAAGGCGCTCTGTCGGCGCCGTCAGGTCAAATCTTTGATGCAGGTCAATGCTGCATCAGTTCATAGGAGAGAAAATAAAACTTGAATAGCGGAGTATTGCGCCATGAAAAGCATTCGCGACCTTGAAACTTTTCATCAAGGCGTTCTCGCCGGTGCCGCCGGAGGCTTAGCCGAGATCGCCTGGGTAATGCTTTATGCCGGGGCGACCGGCTCTAGCGCCGCCGCTTTGGCGCGCGGCGTGACCACTGCGGCCGGGATGAGCGCGCTGTTGCCGGCATCGCCCGCGGCGCTTGGCGTCGCCATGCATATGACGCTCGCGATCATGCTGGGTGTTGCACTCGCCTTCATATGGAACGCCTTGCGCGGCTGGCGGCGCCCTCCGGCCAATCCTTACCCATTCATGCTGACCGCGCTCGCCGGCGTCTGGGCGATCAATTTTTTCGTGGTGCTTCCCATTCTCAGTCCGAGCTTTGTCCACGCGGTTCCCTATGCGGTCAGCCTGACCTCGAAGCTGCTCTTCGGTTTGGCTGCGGCGGAGGTTATTCGGCGAACGAGGTCGGACATCGCTCCGGCCTCGGTGCGGAAACAAATCGATTAGAGCAGTTCCGATCAAGCCGGAGGAGTGCCGCGCGTATCGCAACAACGTTCTTTCCATTGGAGACGGTCATGTCGTTCACCGACACGCTCATGCTCGCCGCCTTTTGTCTGGCCTTCGTCGGCTTCGGACTGATTTTGGCGTGGGGAGAATACCAGACCCGGCATTTAAGCCGGAACCGCGGATCGGATATCGGAAAGGACCGGCAAACCAAGTAACAAACCCTGTTCACCGCAAGCAACACCAAACGGGAATGACAACGTCGTGTTGGAGGATCAATGGGTAAATCCGTCGCCGTCCGGTTGCCACGTCGCTTCAAGTACATTCGGCTCGAACTGGCGCGCTCGAAGGAATTTCCGGAGGGCTCCACGAGCCATGGTTATGAGTTCATAGCCCCGCTTGATGCCGATGCTCACATCGACCCCGTGCTCTGGCACGACTACCGTGAGCATTGCATGGTGCGGCGATTTTGGGGCGGCGAGGAGGAGGTTGGCCGTCTGCTGCACAAACCCGGCGGTCCCGAGCATGCACGCTGGGTCTTTGATTATACCGGCACGGCGGATCAGGACGACGAGGCCGGTTATCGGTTCGGCGTCCACGCCTTCCGGCCCGGTGAATATGTTTCAATCCGCGACGACGCCGAAGCCATGCATACGTTTCGTGTGGTCTCCGTCACGTCTGCGACAAGGGGCTAAAAATAAGATGTAGCTGGAATTTTTGGATACATTTAGAACTCCGTGCATGGATATTCCACAAGAAATTCGCGCGACGTTCCAGGTAATCATAATATTCTGAAACCGCTGTGAACGCATAATCTTCTTCTTATTTGGCCGGCGGTTTCAGAGCGAGTACCGCTTTCCGAAGTTCGATCGCGCATCGGATCAGTTCGCCGAGAAGCCGCTCATCGACTTCGGTATGGCCCGCATACTCGGCGGGATTGCGCTCGTTAGGCTCTTGTCAAAAATTCGGATGGCCGCGGGGTCAAAGCCTTCGACGGTATGAGCAAGCGCCTGAAAGACGATGTATCGGTTTTCCGAGCGATAGCCTTTCAGCCGTAGTGCAGCGAGAGCGAAGCCGTGTGCTGCGCCGTATGCCAGATCGAACCGGCTTTCAGCGGAGAAGTCTTCGTTCTGCGCATCGGCAAGGCGCTTCTTCGCGCCGCTGACCATGCCGTTGAATTCGGCACGCGTCGGCGACTCATGTTTGAGCTGACCGATCCTAGCGAGATTTTCCAGTTTCTCTTTGCTCATGCTTCAAGTCGCCTTCCGATCCAACGACGAAAAGCTTAGACTGAGCATTGATTTTTGCAATGACGGAATCTTTGGTAACGAGCTTGCGTTGCCAATCATCAAAGGAAAGGAACGTCGGATTTACAGTCCGGTGCAAAACTTTCTCAGCCTTTTGCAAGCTAGCATACAGATCGCCGTATGTCAGATCGTCGCCGATTACCATGAGATCGATGTCGCTGCGGGCCTTATCGGTGCCTTTGGCGACTGAGCCGTAGACGAATGCCGCACTGAATCTTGTCGAGGTATGGCGTCAGGGACTGCCGCAGCGGTTCGGTCAGGCCAACCGTCTTAATGACAATGCCTCTCAGCTCATCGAAAATCGGCGATCCGCGGTTGGCCCGGTAATGCTTTTGATTGCCAATGCGCTCAACAGAAACCAAGCCGCTCTGCTCCAGTCGCGCTAATTCGCGTTCGACTGCGCCTCTGCCTGAGTTGAGATTCCGCACAATCTCCAAGGTATAGAAACTGCACTCGGGATTGCCGAAAATAAGCGCCAGCACCCGTTGCTGCACTTTCGAGAACAGCGCATTTGATAGACTTACATCCTTCTTCATGATAGCCGCATTTTGGGTATTATAGGCCCCAAATTGGGTATAATCAATTAAGAGCCAGAAAATACAGATTTTTCAAAAGGTAGGCGTGCTCAAGTCTGCTCAATTCTGTCGGCAATTCACCACCGACGTCGAGGCAGAGGCAACATTTCATCGTTTTAAAGAATGATACAAAACCTTGAGGAAAGCGAGATTTACGCGAGGTTTTGTTTCATTTGATGGGCCAACCGTTACGAGAGTTACTCCCTATCGAGCTCCATGCGAAGGTGCCGCCCTGATAGCAGCCTGAGCGGCGCTGGTCAGCGCATTGAGCGTGACCGTTATCGGGATCGAGCAAACGATCAAGCTCCGCACCTTTCTTCAACCCGCGAACCAGCCACCAAGAGCCAGCGGCCGCCAGCTTCATTGCGGTGTAATTGGCCAACCCCTATGTCGAAACCGGCGTCGGCGATCTCACGACCGAGACGACGCATAACCAGATTGTTCTGGCCCACCCGCACACCAGGTGACGATGTCGGTTCCCGGCGGTGCGCCCCGAAGGCGCCGATCATCGATGGAGGAGGATTCCACCCGGAGCGTTGTCGATTGATCCGGAAGCTGACGAGCAGCTTGTGCGCGTAACGGCATAGGCTGTAGCCTCGTGACAAAGGTCGCCCTGAGTGCCGATTTGTTCCGCTACTTTGTCGATCTTATGGAATCAGTTGCTCGGCACATAGTGGATCAAACATGCCCTGTG
>JASHRY010000156.1 GCA_030037105.1 Xanthobacteraceae bacterium | reverse complement strand
AATGTTCGGCCGCCTCCCGCCGCGAAGCGCCGCTTTCTACACGCCCAATCACACGCGCCCTCATGTCCGCAGAATAGGCCCTCGGCATCGCTCCCGCTCCCCAAAGCGAATCAATGCCTGTAGACTCGCTCATCGGCCCCGCCACGTGAATCCCCCTCGATTCAATCCGGCCGAAACATGCTCTAGCAGGCAGCATTGAAAGCGACGTTCGCGAAGCGGGGCGATTTTTGCCCATAATCGAGCAGAATATGTCGCAAATTTTCGCGCAAATCGAAAAATGGAATTTACCTCGATTTGCGCGAACGCGAGCGCCATGGCCGCCGGCGAGTTCTCGCTTCTCGCCGTGGCGCGTTTCGCAACGCTCCGTGAATTCGCCGGCACCTTGGAACCGCCGGCCCGGCCGCGGTTCCCGGCAACGGCCTGTTCACCATGATGGTTGATTCCCGTGCGAGCGGATGCGCGCAGAACGCGGCTTGACGGTCCTGCGCGGTCGGCGCCGGTGCTCCTTAGCGTTCGCTTAAGCGGCCTCTGACACGATCGCGGTACAGAAAAGGGGAGCGCGCCTGCAAAGTCGGACGTGCGATCGGGAACGTGGGCCTCTTCGCGCCGGTACGAGATTATATTGAGACGCTGGTTCACCCCTCGGCACGTGGCGACGCGCTGACGGCGGCACGCCATCGCGCCTTCATCGCTCCGCGGCTCCTCGGCAGCATCGTCGCGCTGGCGTTGTTTCCGGCTTGTCTGATTGCGCGCGGCGCGCCGAGCGCCGTCGAGCTGACCGTGCTGGCCTGGCTCGTCGTTCCGATTCTCATCGCCTATTTTCTCTCCCGCACCGGCCGCTACGAGAGCGCCCATGCGCTGTCCTCGCTCGCCTTGACCGGACTGGTAACGTTGGTCGCGGCATCGACCGGCGGCATCGCCTCCTTCGCCGCCGCTTGGCTCATCGTCGTACCGCTCGAGGCGGCGCTGTCGGCCTCGCGCCGCGTGATCGCAATCGCCTCGACGTTTGCGTTCGGCGCCGCCGGCCTGCTGGCGCTGTTCGCGGTCTTCAACGTGACGCCGGCCGCCGACATCGGCGGACATGCAGGGCTCGCCACGATCGGCATCGCGTCGGCCGCGCTCTGCGCGGCGGGATTGGCGCTCGGCAACGAGGCGTTCGCGCGCACCAGCTCATGGCTGCTCAGCGCCGAGGAGGACCGTTACCGGCTGCTGGCGCGCAACATGACCGACGTGATCACGCGCCATGGCCGCGACGGCGCCGTGCTGTTCGCCTCGCCGGCCGCCGATTCGTTATTCGGCTGTCGCATCGTCGATCTGCATGGGCGGGGTCTGTTCGACCGCGTTCATGTCGCCGACCGCCCCGCTTATCTGACCGCGCTCGGCGACGCCGCGGCGCTGGGAGAGAGCCGTTGCGTTGAATTCCGAGTGCGGCGCGATCGCCTCGACGCTGATGGCCGCCCGGCCGCGCAATTCGTGTGGATCGAGATGCGCTGTCGGCCGCTCGAGCCCATGGCGGTCGATGCCGACGGTCGGGCGCGTCGCGAAGTCGTTGCCGTGCTGCGTGACGTGACCGAGCGCAGGCGGCAGGAAGAGGCGCTCGAGGGTGCACGCGCGGAAGCCGCGCGCGCCAATGTCGCCAAGAGCCGTTTCCTCGCCACCATGAGCCACGAGTTGCGCACGCCGCTCAACGCCATCATCGGCTTCTCGGAGATGTTGATGAACGAGTCGGTGCTGATGCTCGATGCCGCGCGCCGTCGGGAATATGCCGGCCTCATCAACGATTCCGGGCGCCATCTCTTGGCCGTTATCAACGGCATTCTCGATATGTCGAAAATCGAGACCGACAATTTCGCGATCGCGCCGGAGCCCTTCGCACCGTCGCAGGTCGTCTCCGGTTGCTGCGATCTGCTGGCGTTGCAGGCCCGCGAGGCGGGCGTTCATCTCGATAAAACGGTCGCCGACCATCTCCCGGACATGGTCGCGGACAAGCGCGCGCTCAATCAAATTCTCCTCAACCTCGTCTCGAACGCGATCCGCTTCACCGACCGTGGCGGCCGGGTCACGGTCGGCGCTCGCGCCGAGGCGGCCGCCGTCGTCTTCGTGGTTGAAGATACCGGCATCGGCATCAGCGAAGACGATCTCGCGCGCGTTGGCGAGCCGTATTTTCAGGCCAGCACCTCCTACGACCGCCGCCGCGGCGGCACCGGTCTCGGCCTCTCCATCGTCAAGGGGCTGGTGCGGCTGCACGGCGGCGAGATGAACATCCGCAGCCGAGTCGGCGAGGGCACGCGCGTCATTGTGCGCCTGCCGCTCGATTGTGCGCGCGCGCGGCCGCCGAAGCCGCAATCGGCGCGAATTCCAGCCGACTTGACGAGCGATTTGCCGGTTCCCATGCCGAACGCCGCGGCGACTCGGCAGGCGAACTCCGCGGCGGCGCGCGAGAATCCCGCATGGCGGGGCGAAATTGGGGTGAAGAAAAGTGCGTGATCGCCGCAACATTCGCCGGCCGACCGCCGGCGCCGGCCGCCTTGCCGCTTCGATCGGACTTTGGATGTGGGCGAAAGCCGCGCGTCGCCCGGTCGATACGTTCGCAATTCTCGGCGCCGGCGTCGCGAGCCTCGTCATCGTCGTCAACGCGGTTTTCCTGCAATCGGGGTCGCCCCGGGCCCCATTCTTCGCCAACCCTGCGCCGCGGCCGACGATCGCAGGCACTGCCGGCGCCACGACATCCAGGCCCGCCGCCGCCGCCACGGCCGGCACGCATTCGCCGACCCTCGCGCATGCACCGCAAACGGCCTCGGCGCGGACCAATGATCCGATCGGCCAACTGATTGGCTCCCTGATCGTGACACCGGCGCGGGTGACGGCCGTGCAGCGGGCGCTGTCCGAGTTTGGTTACGGCCAGATCAAACCTTCCGGCATTCTCGACCGGCCGACCAGCGCAGCGATCGAAAAATTCGAGCGCGAGCACAAATTGCCGGTGACCGGCCGGCTCTCCGACCGCCTCATGAGTGACCTTGCCGCCATGACCGGGCATCCGCTGGAATAGGCGTCATTCCGAGGACCGGCTCCAAAACGGCTCGCCGATGAGCAAGCGCGGCGAGGAACCCGGAGCCGGAGCCGCCGCCGGTCGGCCGGTTGGTGGCCATTGAAACTTCGCAAACCTCACTTTCCGTGGTTATGAACTCCAGGCCCGCGCCTTCGGCCGCGAGCCCGAATGACGTCCCGATGCGAGCCGTGTAATGCGCCTCAAGACCGCGCTTTGGGTTGCCGCCTATCTGCGCCGCTGTCAGGTCGAAGGCGTATCTGCCGTGGTGCGCCGGCGCGGCGCCGAGGAGGCCGGCGCCGTATTCGTCCGTATCAGCAGGCTTGATGGCACCTCGGACCTGTTCGGTCCGGCCCCGCAAAGCGCATTCGACGCCGCCCAAGGAACCGCGCGCGCGTTCGCGCCGAGCCTGGCCGCGCAGCCGGCGCTCGATGCGGCGGTCGAGACCTATCTTGCACGCGAGGTGAAATTCGATCCCGACGTCTGGATCGTCGAGGTCGAGGACCGCGCCGGACGAAATTTCCTGGACATCGTGGCCGGTTGAGCAGGCGCGCGCTCACGACGCGTTGCGACGCCCGCCGGTTCGTGGAGCGGCAGGACTGCGCTGCGCCGCAATTGCCGCCGGGCGCGAGCGCCAGTGCGCTTCGCCGTCGCTGGCAAGCGGCTGATATTTCACCTTCGCTCGTTCGTTTCTCGGCAGCGCCTGCCAAATAGCGACCATGTCGGCCGCTGCCGCCGCCCTCATCTCGTCGTAAAGCGTGGCGAGCCCGTGCACGCGCTCCACCGAATGGCCGACTGCGGGATTGAGGAACAAGAGAATCCGATACAGCACGTCGCGCGTCAGGCCGAGCGCCTTTGCCGCCACCACGACCGGCTCGCCGAGGTCGTCGCGCACGATGCGCCGCGCCTGCTCGCGCGCAATGTGCAGCGCGAGCGCGAGCTGGTGCGCGAAATCCTCGCGGTTGCGGGAGAGCGCCGCCGCTTCCAGCCGCCGGCCGACGGACGGATCAGGCGAAACGCCGACACCTCCGGCCTGAGCGGGGACGACAACGTCCAGGCTCAAGAGAATGAGGCGCCGCTCGTTCGCATCCGCGGCGAAGAATAATTCGTTGAGTTCGCCGGCGGTGGCCCGATCGATCGCGCCCGGGGCGCGGGCGAAGGTGTTTTCTGCGTCCAGGCCGTCGCCTGCGGCAACGATCGCCGCAGCAGGAAGCGGCGCGGTTTCGTCGGCCGAAGCATGCGGTTGCAGCAAGGGATGCGCCCGCAGCGGCGCGGCGACTTCCGGCAGATCGCGGGCGAGCCGCCGCAGGACCTGTAGCGGCGGCGCAAGATGGCGGGCAAGCCGCATCGACACCGCGATGCGCGCCGGCACATCCACGACGTCGAGCAGCCGCAGCGCCAGTTCGCTGTAATGGCGCTCCTCGTCGGGCGTGTGGCTGAGCCGCTGCACATAAAGGTCCGTCAGCACGCGCAACAGGATCGGACGCATTTCGGCCGCGCTCCGCAGGCCGAGATCAGTGAAGCCCTCGAAGCCGAAAGGGCTCTGTATGTCCATGACGCGCAACTCAATTGCAACAGCCGGCCAGGCCGATCAGCCTAAGGTCATGTTGTTAGCGGAGCGTTAACCTTGCGTGTCGCTTAGTTGAGCGAGGCCGATGCGCGCATCAGGGCAGGGATCCGTTGCCGCCAGGCAGCGGACAATGATCGACCGCGACAAAATGGGCACCGTTGTCAAATTCCCCGACGAGGGGCGCATTGTGCGCTTCGGCCGCGCCGACGTGCCGGAGGAGTCGGCAACCGTGATCATTCTCCCCGTCATCAGGATCGAGCGGCATGGCGATCCGCGCGCCAAGGACGCCGAGCCCCACACTCATCCGCCGGCGGACAATGGCGGCCGCCGCCGCATGCGGCGCCGCTGAACGCCGCCGCATCGACGTCGCTGCGAACCCCTCGGCGTGGCGGGACCTAAAGCGGAATGACTTATCTTCGCATTGTCATCCCCGCTCTAAGTTTTGTATTGTCGCGCGCCCGGACGGAAAACCGGTTCCCACTTTTCCCGGACGCTCTCTAGCTGCCGCTTCTGGTCGTCCGCGCTCTCGCGGTGGTTCCCGGATGCTCCAGCATCGGCGATTTCGGCCAACTGCACGACACCTTCCTCACCAACGACATGATGTCGCGGCGAGAGAAACGTCGTCATCAAATAATCTATTGCTGCACGTCTCCGGGGCGGCACTGCGCGCCGGCAAGCGCACGCCGCGCCATGGCCATAAGCCCGGGCTCGGGCGCCAGTGCGCGCAATACGATGAGCCCGGTATTGGTCGGCGATTCGATGATCAACCGGTCGGCGGCGGTGACGTCCTCCTCCTCGGGCACTTGGGCGTGCTGCGCGGCGGTCATCAGATCAAGCTCGATCGCGCGCCGGCCGGCGGCACGGTCGTTGATAGCGTAATAGGCGACGCTGGTGCGCGTGTAGAAGGTGACCGATGTGTAGGCTTGGCTCACCGGCACGTTGAGCTTGAGCGGCCGGCTCGAAATATCGTACCGGCAAACCGCGACGGCAAAGGCCGGGTCCATGAACGGCATGATCGTCGCCTGCGGGGTCGGCGCCGCAAGCAACGCCACGGTGTTGACCGGGGCAAGCGGCGCCAGCCGGGCATAGGCGTCCTGCTTCGCCACTTGCGGCATTGCCAGCACGGTCGAGAGGTGCACGATACCGCCGAGCATGAGCGCGGCGAGAATCCATAATATGCCGCGAACGATCATGGGCAGCCCTTGCGCACGATTGCCGGCATCGGTCCCTCCTTCGTGGTCCTCGTGGCCACGCCGATCGGCGTATCGCAAAGGCGCCACACCAGGACGAATTGTTCAATCCCGCCGGTCGGCAGCCAATTTCCCGGCCGCGCGCGCGGTGCGACATTGATGGTGAAGCGGCCGTCGGCGTCGCGCACGATTTCGGCGCTGGTGAAGCCGTGGCGGTCGATCGAGTTGGCGACCAACCGGCCCTCGGGGTCGTAGAGCGTGAGCGTCCAATAGCGCGCCACCGGCGTCATGCCGCTGATAGTGAAGCCGCAGCGGCCGTCGAGCATGTTTCCCTGGTCGTCGGTGCGGGCATAGAACGCGACGCCGTCACCCAATCCGATCGGCAGTTCGCCGGTGCGTGCGATGGTGGCGCGGGCGTAGGGATCGATGTCGACCGAGCCGCTTTTCGGCCATGCGGTCCAGGCGCCGATCGTCAGCGCGCCGAAAGCGACGCCGCGCGTGAGCGTCAACCATGTCGCGCCGAGCCCGATGGTGGCGGCAAGGATCAACGTGAAACAGGAACCGAGGAACAGGCGCACGTTCGACCCGATCAAGCCATTAAGTCAAAGCTGCGTTCGTTGGGCGTCGGATCCCCGCTCCAACTCTTTTTCAGCGGGAGGGAGAAATAACGAGCCATCTCTTTGTCTTCCCCTGAAAGTGGAACAGGAGGAGAAAGTCAAATCCAATTGCCGGCAGCATGCTTCAATGATTCCCGGGGACTCAGCCGCATTCAGTCGCCGTGTGGAATCCCGGGAGGCTGTTGGTCTGTGGCCGCGGCGAAGGTGTCTGCGCGGCCTTGGCGGCCGTCGAGCGCGCCCAGCGTTGCGGCGGGCGCGGTCTGCGCCGCAAGCGCATGGCTGGCGTCGTCGAGCAGATGCTCGACACGCACGAGTGCCTCGGTTCCCTTGCGCGTGAGCAGGATTTGCCGCGGCGGCGGTTCGCCGCCCTTGAGCGCGGCGTCGGCCACGGTCGGCGCATGCTGCGGAGGAGGCAGGCCGGGCAGCGGCCGCAATTCGACGCCCTGATGCGCATAGGCCATGATGTCGTGCCAGACGGTCGCCGGCAGCGTGCCGCCGGTCATGCGTTTGGTCGGCGTATAATCATCATTGCCCATCCACACCGCGCCGACGAAATTTCCGGTGTAGCCGACGAACCAGGCGTCGCGCCAAGCGTTGGTGGTGCCGGTTTTGCCCGCCGTTGGGATGCCGTCGAGCCGGGCGCGCCGTCCGGTGCCGTTTTCGACCACCGAGTTCATCATCGCCACCATATCGAGGGCGACTTGCGGCGAGATCACCTGCCGCGGCCGGGGGCCGTCGCGGTCGAAGCGCCACACCAACTCGCCGGTGCCGGTGCGCACTTCGAGCACGGCGTGCGGGGTGACGGCTTTGCCGAGATTGGGGAAGGTGGCGTAGGCGACGGCGTGTTCAAGCACCGTCACCGCGTCGGCCCCGATCGGCAAGGAGGGCGTATCGGGCAGCGGCGTCACAATGCCCATATTGCGCGCGGTCTGAATGATCTTGGCCCGGCCGATCTTGGCATTGCCGTCGCCGAGCGCGATCGAGAGTTTTACCGGAATGATGTTGATCGAATGGGTGATCGCCTGCGTCAGCGTCACCGGCCCGGCATAGCCGCCGGAATAATTGTGCGGGCACCAATTGCCGATGCACACCGGCGAATCGACGACCACCGAGTTCGGCTTGAATCCGTTCGCCAGCGCAGTCGCATAGACATAGGGCTTGAACGAGGATCCGGGCTGGCGCAGCGCATCGACCGCGCGGTTGAACTGGCTCTCGCCGTAGTCGCGGCCGCCGACCATCGCGCGCACCGCGCCGTCGAGATCGGCGATCACCACCGCCGCTTGGCTTGCGCCGTAGTCGTGGCCGTACTCGCGCAATGCCGATTCGATCATACGCTCGGCATAATGCTGCAGGTTCGGGTCGAGCGCGGTGCGCACCACGAAGAAGCGCTCGTTCACTGATTTCGGGAACGTATCGACCAGTTTGCGCACGTCGTCGAACGCCCAGTCGAGGTAATAGTTCGGCGCATCTTCCTCGCGGCGGTCGATGGGAGTGGCGGGATTGCGGCGGGCGCCATAGACCTGACCCTCGGTCATGAAGCCGTTGTCGACCAGATTGTCGAGCACGACGTTGGCGCGCGCGCGCGCGGCCGGCAGGTTGACGAGCGGCGAGTACTTGGTCGGCGCCTTGAACAGCCCGGCCAGCATCGCCGCCTCGGCGAGCGTCACGTCGCGCACCGATTTGCCGAAATAGTACTGCGCCGCGGCGTCAACACCGAAAGCGCCGCCGCCGAGATAGGCGCGATCGAGGTAGAGTTTGAGGATCTCGTTCTTCGAGAGCCGACTCTCCAGCCAGATGGCGAGGAAAGCCTCATTGATCTTGCGCTCGAGGGTGCGCTCGTTGTTCAGGAAAAGGTTCTTGGCAAGCTGCTGGGTGATGGTTGAGCCGCCCTGCACCACGCTGCCGGCCTTGGCGTTGGTCATCAGCGCGCGGAAGGTGCCGTAGAGGTCGATGCCGAAATGGTCGTAGAAGCGCCGGTCCTCGGTCGCCAGCACCGCCTTGATGAGGTGGTCGGGCATCTCCTCGAGCGGCACCGAGTCGTTGTGCTTGATGCCGCGACTGCCGATCTCGTTGCCGTAGCGGTCGAGGAAGGTGACCGCGAGTTCGGATTTCTTCAGCCAGTCCTGGTCGGAAGTCTGGCGGAAGGCGGGAATGGCGAGCGCCAGCATGAGAAAAAGACCGCCGGTGCCG
>JASHRY010000155.1 GCA_030037105.1 Xanthobacteraceae bacterium | reverse complement strand
TGCTCGGCATCATGCAGCCGAGCCGGCGCACCTTCCCGGCCCGCAACATGGCGGTCACCGAAGCGGCGCTGATGCGGCGCGGGGCGAGCCAGCTCTACCTGTCGCTCGGCGATCCCAACCCCGACGGCAGCGTCGCCGTGCGCCTCTACTTCAAGCCCGAGGTCCTGCTGATCTGGCTCGGCGCCGCAATGATGTTCATCGGCGGCGGACTTGCCCTCTCCGATCGCAGGCTCCGCGTCGGCTCGCCTAAACCCGCCCGTACCAGGGCCCAACTCTCCAACCCATCATCCGCAACGGCTCCGATTTAACGGCCCCAGGCGTCCCGCTCTGCGTCTCCGCGATGGACAGAAAGTGCGGCGACCGAAGCCGCCGCACTGACGATAAAGGCTTGCTCTTGGAGCACGTCCAGGAAAAGCGGGAACCGGTTTTCCGTCCGGACGCGCGACAATACGAAAGCTCAGAGCGGAATGACGATTCGAAGATAAGTCATCCCGCTCTAATGGAACAGCTTCGTTGCGTTGATCAAGGTCTGTATCACGCCCAGCGTAAGCGGAATACCGACGAAGGCCCAAGCCAGCACGAGTTGCAATGTCGTCGTGCCGTTTTGCTGATTTGAATCAGGCATGGCTGTTTCTCCTCTATGCGCCGGCCGGCTTGCCGGTCAGGCGCGCCGCCACCGCTGCGCCGGCTTCCGCCGCCGTAGCCAGCGCGGTATCGTCCTCGGGCCGCATATGGAAGCGATGATGGACCGCCTTGACCAGCAGGTTGCAGATGAAGCCGATCACCAGCAGTCCCGCCATGATGTACATGGTGACGTTGTAGGCCTGCGCCTTCGGCACGCCGTGGGTGACGTTGTACTGGCGGATATAGTTCACCAGCACGGGCCCGAAGATACCCGCCATCGACCACGCCGTGATTAGCCAGCCGTGAATGGCGCCGACGTAGCGCGTGCCGAACATGTCCTTGAGGTATGCCGGCACGGTGGAGAAGCCGCCGCCGTACATGCTGATGATAATCAGGAAGCACAGCACGAACCCGGCCACGCTGCCGATCGCGCCCATATGGGGTACCGTGCAGTACAGCAGAAAGCCGAGCACCATGAACACGAAGTAGGTGTTCTTGCGGCCGATGAAGTCGGAGGTGGACGCCCAGAAGAAGCGGCCGCCCATGTTGAACAGACTCATCAAACCGACGAAGCCTGCTGCCGCGACCGGCGTCACTCTGCCCGGGAACATCTCCTGGCTCATGGCGGAGGCCTGGCCGATCACTCCGATGCCGGCGGTGACGTTGAGACAGAGGATCCACCAGATCAGCCAGAACTGCGGCGTCTTCAACGAGTCATAGACGAAGACGTCGTTTTTGGTGATGAGCTTCTGCGCCTGGACGGGCGGAGTATAGCCTTCCGGCTTCCAGCCCGGCGCCGGCACCCGCACGACGAATGCGCCGACCATCATGAAGAAGAAGTAGATCAAGCCCATGGTGATGAACGTCGGGGCGACGCCGACGTGGTGTGCCGTCCTGAAAATGCTCATCAACCACACCGAGAGCGGCGAGGCGATGAAGGCGCCGCCGCCGAAGCCCATGATGGCCATGCCCGTCGCCATGCCCGGACGATCGGGGAACCATTTGATCAGTGTCGAGACCGGGGAGATGTAGCCGATGCCCAATCCGCAGCCGCCGACTAAGCCATAGCCGAAATAGACAATCCAGAGGTTGTGGATGGAGACTCCGAAAGCGGCGATGAGGAAGCCGCCGGCCCAGCACAAGGCGGCGGTAAACATGGCCCGGCGCGGCCCGCCTTCCTCGACCCAACGGCCGAAAATCGCGGCAGAGAAACCGAGCACGAAGATTGCGATAGAAAAGATCCAGCCCAGCTCGGTAAGCTTCCAGTCGCCCGGCGCCGATTGCGTGATGCCGAGGAGCTTGGTCATCGGCAGATTGAATACGCTGAAGGCATAGGCTTGGCCGATGCACAAGTGCACGCACAAAGCGGCTGGCGGCACCATCCAACGGTTGAAGCCCGGCTTGGCAATGGTCCGACTTCGATCCAGAAAGCCGAACAGTCCACTCGATGCCCGCGTCTGCTCCATTACACTCATCGGTTTTCCTCCTGTGGAGTTTCTCGTTCTTATGCAGCGCTCCTGCACTTTATTGTATTTGAGCTTTTGTGTTCCAGCGCACCTCCAATGCCGTTTTAGTGAAACATTCGATCGCCACGCGGACCGGATCGAATCCCGCACTTGCGCGTCGCGAAAACACAACACGCATCCGAGCGAGTGCTCGAATTTTCTCTATAGCCTGATTGCTTACGGTCCCTCCCGCGGCCTTCTCCGAGCCGTGCTCAGCCCAAGAACTTGCCAATTTGATTGGCTATGGAGACACGCTTGTCAAGTGAAGTTGGCCGCCGGTCGTGTCTCACTTTGAATGTGGCAGCGCCAAAGCCGCCACCCGCTTTTGAATAGTCGCCCGCATTTCGTCGTCATCGATCAGCCGCGCCACGTCTTCCATTTCCACTAGCTTGTCAGTCAGCCCGGCCGCCATAGCTGGCGTCATCCGATGTGCCTTGTGCGTCCGTATCCAGTTGTACCAGACGGTATAGAGAGCGACCATGTGGCAGTGGTTTTCGATCTTTTTCGAGTAGCCCGTTGTCAGCCTCGTAAAGCGGCGCATCTGCATCCGCATATTGAGATTGTGCCTTTCGGCGTAGGACGTGCTCACATGCGCCGGATCGGGGTTGCCCTCAATCCTGGTCTTGCGAATGCCAGTGCATTCGGCGGGGCTGTAGCGGCCCGTAGCAGCATCCGGTGAGGCACCGTAGAGTTTGACCAACATGGCGTAATCGATGTCCGCTCCGAAAGCGCCTTCAACGGCCTCTAAGTACGCCCTATGCCCGTCGCTGGTTAGCTGGATACGATTGGCGACGCGGGAGCGAAGATCGTCCATCAGCCCCATTGCGTAATCGCCGTCACGTCCGCCGACCAGCCAAGAGATAATCAACTTGGAATCGGCCTCGATCGCCGTCCAGGTCCAAGTGTCGCCATAGGCCAGGTCCTTCCGCTTCGCCGTCGCAACGTTCTTTTGCTTGGCGTAGGTGAATGACCAGATTTCATCAACCTGTACGTGCTTGGCTTTGACATTCCGGACCTTCTCATCATGGAAGGCTGCGCAGACGCGACCGGCATCGACCAGAAGCTTTGTAACGGTATTGATCGAAACGTCACAAACCCTCGAAATCGAGC
>JASHRY010000154.1 GCA_030037105.1 Xanthobacteraceae bacterium | reverse complement strand
ACTCGGCGCCAACGACATGCTGCGCGGGCTTGACCCGGAAGTGACGCGCAACGCGCTCGACGCGATCCTGCGCCGCCTGAGCGAGCGCCACATCGCGGTGCTGCTGTGCGGCATGCGCGCGGCGCCGAACCTGGGAGCCGCCTACGGCCGGTCGTTCGAGCGCATCTATCCGGAGCTTGCCGCCAAATACGGCGTATTGCTCTATCCGTTCTTTCTCGACGGCGTCGCCGCCGACCTCGGCCTCACGCAGCACGACGGCCTGCATCCGAACGCGGCCGGGGTCGACAGGATCATCACGCGCATCCTGCCGAAAGTGGAGGAGCTCGTCGCCCGCGTTCGCCCGCAACATTGAGAAAGGGTTGCGCGCCGCCGTCGATCCCCGCATGCTGCGGGTCCTGCGAATCGCGGCGCCGCGCCGCAAATCGTCATGCCCCGTCTGTTCACCGGTCTGGAAATACCGCCGGACGTCGCTCAGTCGCTCGCCATGATGCGCGGCGGTTTGCCGGGTGCGCGTTGGATCAATCCGGAGAACTATCACCTGACGCTGCGCTTCATCGGCGACATCGACGACGCCTTGGCGCGCGACATTGCCGGCCTGCTCGGGGGCGTGCGGCGCTCGCCGTTCGAGTTGCGGTTCGACGGGCTCTCTTCGTTCGGCGGCCGCAAGCCGCGCGCCGTTGTCGCGGCGGTCGCGGCGGTCCCGCCGTTGATCGATCTGCAGGCGGAGCATGAGCGGCTGTTGCGGCGGCTCGGCCTCGAGCCCGAGGGGCGCAAGTACACGCCACATGTGACGCTGGCGCGGCTGCGCGATTCGTCGAGCCGGCAGGTCGCCGATTATCTTGCCGCGCGCGGCTATTATCGTTCCGCCGCGTTCGCGGTCTCGCGCTTCGTGCTGTTCTCGTCGCGCTCGTCGGTCGGCGGCGGACCCTATGTCGTCGAGGCGGCCTATCCGCTCGCGCGGCGGAACCCGGATAGACGCAAAGTCCCCGACGGAGTCATGCTCTGAGCATGCGCGATTGCAGATCGAGCATCGTCGTCGCGAAACCGTGACCGTCGGCCATGAGCTCGCGCATCAGCGACAGCGGCGTGGGGCGCGCGGATTCGACCTCGCCGACAACGCTGCCGAAATCGAACGACAGCTCGGCGTCGAACTTGCGCGCTAGCTGCTGCATGCGCCGGTTCTCGGCCAGGCAGATCATATGCAGCAGCCGATAGCCGCGATTACGGGCGGCGAGCAAAGTGTGGCGCAGCAGCGCCGAGCCGACGCCATGACTTTGCCAGGGCTTCTCCACGCTGATCCCGGCCTCGGCCTGGCGTGGAAAACGCCCGCCCAGCGGCCGCAGTTCCGCGGCGCCGCGCATCACTCCATCAATGAAAAAACCGTGCACGACGGCGTCGAGCGACGAGGACAGCTCGGCATAGTTGCTGACGAAATCGTCGGATACACCGCCGCCGAACCTGTTGTGCCGGCTTTCCGGGTCGAGGCGCAGTATGTGGTGGCGATACTTGTCGGCCTCTCCGATCCACAATTTACGGATCACGCCGCCGTCGGGAAGAACGTCTTGCATTCCACGGTCTCCTGACATTTGTCGTCAACAAGAGACCTCCTGTGCGCGTCCTCCAAATGATGCGCCGCCGTGACGAACGCATTCGCGTGTGCGGCGCGAATCAAATTATCATGTCGTGTCCCGCCGAAGTTTGACAAGGTGAAGCATTGGGTAACATGCCCGCATTCCGTATACGCATGGCTCGCCGATATTTGTGACGGCCTAACGGCGGCATGCGGCCGGCAACGCTGCTAACGTTCGCGGGCTCCCGCCACGTTGCATCTCCAACGGTTAACCCGGTATGGCGAACTCCATCATCGCGCAATATGCCGCAGGCGTCGCCGCGGGCCGGATCGAGCGCGACGCGGCCCAGGCCGCCGTCGTCGAGCGGCTGGCGCGGCTCGAAGCGCGCATCGCGCAGTATCGCTTGGCGCGCAAGTCGTCGTCGCTCGGCTGGCTGTTCGGCAGCCGCGAGCGGGCGCTGGCGCGCATCAAGGGCCTCTACATCCACGGCGATGTCGGGCGCGGCAAGACGATGCTGATGGATCTCTTCTTCGCGGCCAGTCCGGTCGTGCGCAAGCGGCGCGCGCACTTCCACGAATTTATGCTTGACGTGCACGAGCGTGTTCACGCCTACCGGCAGAAGACGAAATTGGGCGAACACGCCGGCGAGGATCCGATCCAGCTCGCCGCCGACGAGCTTGCGCAGGAGACCTGGCTCCTCTGCTTCGACGAATTTCACGTCACCGACATCGCCGACGCCATGATCCTCGGGCGGCTGTTCGCGCAATTGTTCGATCGCGGCGTCGTCGTGGTCGCCACCTCGAACGTGCCGCCCGACGAGCTCTACAGGGACGGATTGAACCGCGCCTTGTTCGTGCCGTTCATCCATATGCTCGAAGCGCACATGGACATCGTGCAGCTCGACGCGCGCACCGATTTCCGTCTGGAGAAGCTCGCCGGCATGCCGGTCTGGCACGTGCCGGCCGACGCGGCGGCCGCCGCCGCGCTCGACGACGCCTGGCGGCGGCTCGCCGGCGGACACGACGGTGCCGCGCAGGAGTTGCCGCTTAAGGGGCGCACCGTGCGTGTCCTGCGCGCCGCCATGGGTGTCGCGCGCTTCAGCTTCCACGATCTGTGCGAGGCGCCGCTTGCGGCCGCCGACTATCTGCGCATCGCGCGCGAGTACCACACCGTCATTCTCGACCGCGTGCCTGTCATGAGCTTCGAGATGCGCAATGTCGCCAAGCGTTTCATCATTTTCGTCGATACGCTCTATGAGATGAACGTGAAGCTTGTTGCCTCGGCGGCGGCGGAACCCGATGCGCTTTATCGTGCGGACGAAGGCTTCGAGGTCCGGGAGTTCAAGCGCACGGCCTCACGCCTCGTCGAAATGCGCTCGCAGGCGTATCTGTCGCGGCCGCATGGCGCCGCGCATTCGCAACTTTCCGGCGCGTCCACCGGCATTGTCGAAACCTGAGCAGCGGCGCGGCCGGTGCGGCCGGCTTGAACGGACCCGCCGAAACGGCTAATGACCGCGGCGGCCGAGGAATTTTGACCGGTCAAGGATTTTTCTCGCATGGCGCGACACAAAATTGCATTGATCGGCGCCGGTCAAATCGGCGGCACGCTGGCGCACCTGGTCGGTCTCAAGGAGCTGGGCGATGTCGTCCTCTTCGACATCATGGAGGGGGTGCCGCAGGGCAAGGCGCTCGATCTCGTTCAGGCGTCGCCGATCGAGGGCTTCGACGCCCGCTTTTCCGGCAGCAATTCCTACGCGGCGATCGAGGGCGCGGCGGTGTGCATCGTCACCGCCGGCGTGCCGCGCAAGCCCGGCATGAGCCGGGATGATCTTCTCGGCATCAATCTCAAGGTGATGGAGCAGGTCGGCGCCGGCATCAAGAAATACGCGCCCAACGCCTTCGTCATCTGCATCACCAACCCGCTCGACGCCATGGTGTGGGCGCTGCAGAGATGCTGCGGGCTGCCGAAGCAGATGGTCGTCGGCATGGCCGGCGTACTCGATTCGGCGCGTTTCCGTTATTTTCTCGCCGACGAGTTCAACGTCTCGGTCAAGGACGTCACCGCCTTCGTGCTCGGCGGCCACGGCGACAGCATGGTGCCGCTGGTGCGCTATTCCACCGTGGCCGGCATTCCGCTCCCCGATCTCGTCAAGATGGGCTGGACCACGACGGCGCGCATCGACGAGATCGTCGAGCGCACGCGCGGCGGCGGCGGCGAGATCGTCAACCTGCTCAAGTCCGGCTCAGCCTTCTATGCGCCCGCCACGTCGGCGATCGCCATGGCGGAAAGCTATTTGCGCGACAAGAAACGGGTGCTGCCGGCCGCCGCCTGGCTCAACGGCGAATATGGTGTGCGTGATCTCTATGTCGGCGTGCCCGTGGTCATCGGCGGCAAGGGGGTGGAGCGCGTCGTCGAGATCGAGCTCAACGGCGCGGAACGCGGCATGTTCGAGAAATCGGTGCAGGCCGTGGAGGGTCTGGTCGAAGCCTGCAAGAAGATCGCGCCCGATCTCGGCAAATGAAGAACGCGATAATCTCACTGTTTCGTTTCCCCGGCGCGGCGCAGCACGGAGTGGTGTGTCGCGGATCCGGGCTCTTTCATCGATAAGGTCTCGGTCGGCGGCGCACCAATCCGTGCTGCACCGCGTCCGCGACACGTGAGCGAGCCGCATGAACATCCACGAATACCAGGCGAAAGCCGTGCTGCGCGAATTCGACGTGCCGGTGCCGCGCGGCATCCCCGCCTTTAGCGTCGACGAGGCGGCGAAGGCCGCCGCGGATCTGGGCGGGCCGGTCTGGGTCGTGAAGGCGCAAATCCACGCCGGCGGCCGCGGCAAGGCCGGCGGCGTCAAGGTGGTCAGGTCGGTTGCCGACGTGAAACGCGAAGCCGAGCGGCTCCTCGGTGCGACGCTGGTGACGCACCAGACCGGCCCGCATGGCAAGCAGGTACATCGCCTCTACATCGAGGAAGGCTCGAACATCGACCGCGAATATTACCTCTCCGCGCTCGTTGACCGCGCGGCCGCGCGCGTCGCCTTCGTCGCCTCGACCGAGGGTGGTATGGAGATCGAAGATGTGGCGCGGACGCGACCGGAAAAGATCTTGAGCTTTTCCGTCGATCCGGCGACCGGCCTCATGGCTCATCACGCCCATCTGGTGGCGCGGGCGCTCGGATTTAACCGCGAGGTCGCAAAACAGGCGGAGACCGTATTGTCGAAGCTCTATCAGGCCTTCCTCGCCAAGGACATGAACCTCCTCGAGATCAACCCGCTGGTGGTGACCAAAGCCGGTGAGTTGGTCTGCCTCGACGCCAAGATCGGCTTCGACGACAACGCGCTCTACCGCCATCCCGATATCGCGGCGCTGCGTGATCTCAGCGAAGAGGACGCCAAGGAAATCGAGGCCTCGCGCTACGATCTCAACTATGTCGCGCTCGACGGCACCATCGGCTGCATGGTCAACGGCGCCGGGCTCGCCATGGCGACGATGGACATCATCAAGCTCTACGGCGGGACGCCGGCGAATTTTTTGGATGTCGGCGGCGGCGCCAGCAAGGACAAGGTGACGGCGGCTTTCAAGATCATCACCTCCGACCCGCACGTGCAGGGAATTTTGATTAATATTTTCGGCGGCATCATGCGCTGCGACGTGATCGCCGAGGGCGTGGTCGCGGCGGTGAAGGAGGTCGGCCTGCGCGTGCCGCTCGTGGTGCGGCTCGAAGGCACCAACGTCGCGCTTGGCAAGGAGATCATCGGCAAATCCGGCCTCAACGTCATTCCCGCCGACGACCTCGACGACGCCGCGCAGAAGATCGTCAAGGCGGTGAAGGAGGCGGCCTGATGTCCATCCTCATCGACAAAAACACCAAGGTCGTCTGCCAGGGTTTTACCGGCCGGAACGGTACTTTCCATTCCGAACAGGCGATCGCCTATGGCACCAAGATGGTCGGCGGTATCTCGCCCGGCAAAGGCGGCTCCACGCATCTTAACTTGCCGGTGTTCGACACGGTCGCCGAAGCGCGCGAAAGAACCCGGTGCGACGCCAGCGTGATCTACGTGCCGCCGGCGAGCGCCGCGGACGCGATCTGCGAGGCGATCGACGCCGAAATCCCGCTCATCGTCTGCATCACCGAGGGTATTCCGGTGCTCGACATGGTGAAGGTCAAGCGCGCGCTGTGCGGCTCGAATTCGCGGCTGATCGGGCCGAATTGTCCGGGCGTCATGACCGCCGCCGCGTGCAAGATCGGCATCATGCCAGGCAACATTTTTCGCCGCGGCAAGGTCGGTATCGTCTCGCGCTCCGGCACGCTCACCTACGAGGCGGTCTTCCAGACCACCCGGGAGGGCCTCGGTCAGACGACCGCCGTCGGCATCGGCGGCGATCCGGTCAAGGGCATCGAATTCATCGACGTGCTGGAGATGTTTCTCGCCGACGACGCCACCGAGGCGATCGTCATGATCGGCGAAATCGGCGGCTCGTCCGAGGAAGATGCGGCGCAATTCCTCAAGGACGAAGCCAGGCGCGGGCGCAAGAAGCCGACGGTCGGCTTCATTGCCGGCCGCACCGCGCCACCCGGACGGCGCATGGGCCATGCCGGCGCCATCATCGCCGGCGGCAAGGGCGACGCCGAGTCGAAGATCGCCGCAATGGAATCGGCGGGAATCACGGTCTCGCCATCACCCGCCCGTCTTGGAAAGACTCTCGCCGAAGTACTGAAATCATAATTCAGTCCTTATGCCTTTTGCTTGCCGCATCCGGGCATTAAATAAGGTGCATAAGATCGCCCGCGTCCGCCCGGGCGTCGCTTTCGTACTCGTTGGAATTCTCAAGTTTCCCACCCCCAGCTCGGGAAAGGCTCATGTCTCGTCAGGACGCGAATGCCGCTCTCACCTCGTTCCTCTACGGCGGCAATGCCTCCTACATCGAAGACCTTTATGCGCGCTACGAAACCGATCCCGGGGCCGTCGACGCGCAATGGCAGTCATTCTTCCAAAGCCTGAAGGATGATGCCCGCGACGTGACCGAGAGCGCCCGCGGCCCTTCATGGCGGCGGCCCGACTGGCCGCGGCCGGAGCGTGACGATCTCGTTGCCGCGCTCGACGGCGACTGGACCGAGGTCGGCAAGGCGCTCGACGCCAAGGTGAAGGCGCAGGCGCAGAGCAAAGGCGTGGAACTCGCCGCCGCCGATGTCGAACGCGCCACGCGCGACTCGGTGCGCGCGCTCATGCTCATCCGCGCCTTTCGCGCGCGCGGCCATTTCCACGCCCATCTCGATCCGCTCGGCCTGCAACCGCAGACCAACGCGGAGGAACTCGATCCAAGCGCCTACGGCTTCGGCGAGACCGATCTCGACCGCCCGATCTTCCTCGACAAGGTGCTCGGGCTCGAATTCGGCACCATCCGGCAAATTGTCGCCATCCTGCGGCGGACCTATTGCCAGACGCTCGGCGTCGAGTTCCTGCACATTTCCAACGGCGCGCAGAAGGGCTGGATCCAGGAACGCATCGAGGGGCCCGATAAGGAGATCACGTTCACGCGCGAAGGCAAGCGCGCCATCCTCAACAAGCTGGTCGAGGCCGAAGGCTTCGAAAAATTCTGCGACCTGAAATTCACCGGCACCAAGCGCTTCGGCCTCGACGGCGGCGAGTCGATGATCCCGGCGCTGGAGCAGATCATCAAGCGCGGCGGCGCGCTCGGCGTGCGCGAGATCGTGATCGGCATGCCGCATCGCGGTCGGCTCAACGTGCTCTCCCAGGTCATGGCCAAGCCGCACCGCGCGATCTTTCACGAGTTCAAGGGCGGCTCATCGACGCCCGACGAGATCGACGGTTCCGGCGACGTGAAATATCATCTCGGCGCCTCGTCGGATCGCGAGTTCGACGGCAACAAGGTGCACCTCTCGCTCACCGCCAATCCTTCGCATCTCGAAATCGTCGATCCGGTCGTGCTCGGCAAGGTGCGCGCCAAGCAGGATCAGCTCGGCGCCACGCCGCAAGACCGCACCATGGTGATGCCGCTTCTCATTCACGGCGACGCGTCGTTCGCCGGCCAGGGCGTGGTCGCGGAATGCTTCGGCCTGTCCGGATTGCGCGGCCATCGCACCGGAGGCTCGGTCCACTTTATCGTCAACAATCAGATCGGCTTCACCACCAGCCCGCGCTATTCGCGGTCCTCGCCGTATCCTTCCGACGTCGCCAAGATGATCGAGGCGCCGATCTTCCACGTCAACGGCGACGATCCGGAAGCCGTCGTCTTTGCCGCCAAAGTGGCGACCGAATTCCGGCAAAAATTCCAAAAGCCGGTGGTCATCGACATGTTCTGCTACCGGCGCCACGGCCACAACGAAGGCGACGAGCCCTCGTTCACCCAGCCGCTAATGTACAAGGCGATCGCCACCCATCCCTCGACGCTCGAAATTTACGGCGACAAGCTCGTCGGCGAAGGCGTCGTCACCGCCGGCGAGATCGAGAAGATGAAGGCGGACTGGCGCCGCCGTCTCGACGCCGAGCTTGATGCCGCGCAGAGCTACCGCGCCAACAAGGCCGATTGGCTCGACGGCCGCTGGTCCGGCTTCAAGACCGCGGGCGACGCCGAAGATCCGCGCCGCGGCAAGACCGGCGTCGATATCGGCACGCTCAAGGAGATCGGTCGGAAGATCACGACCGTCGCGCCGGACTTCCATCTTCATCGCACGCTCAACCGGTTTTTCGATAACCGGCGCAAGGCGATCGAGTCTGGAAAGAACATTGACTGGGCCACTGGCGAGGCGCTCGCCTTTTGTTCCCTGCTGCTCGAAGGCCACCGGGTGCGGCTCTCCGGCCAGGACAGCGAGCGCGGCACCTTCTCGCAACGTCATGCCGTGCTCATCGACCAGGAGACCGAGCAGCGCTATACGCCGTTCAATCACCTGGCCGAAGGGCAGGCGCGCTTCGAGGTCATCAATTCGATGCTCTCGGAAGAGGCGGTGCTCGGCTTCGAGTATGGCTACTCGCTCGCCGAGCCCAACGCGCTGACCATGTGGGAAGCGCAGTTCGGCGATTTCGCCAACGGCGCGCAGGTGGTGCTCGACCAATTCGTCTCGTCCGGCGAGCGCAAATGGCTGCGCATGTCCGGCCTCGTCTGCCTTTTGCCGCACGGCTATGAAGGACAAGGACCCGAGCACTCGTCCGCGCGTTTGGAGCGGTTCCTGCAAATGTGCGCCGAGGACAACATGCAGGTCGCCAACTGCACCACGCCGGCGAACTACTTCCACATCCTGCGCCGGCAGCTCAAGCGTGACTTCCGCAAGCCGCTCGTCCTGATGACGCCGAAATCACTGCTGCGCCATCGCCGCGCCGTGTCGCGGCTCGACGAGATGGGGCCGAATACGACCTTCCACCGGCTCCTCTGGGACGACGCGCAGATGATGCCGGACGAGAAGATCAAGCTCGTCGCCGACGACAAGATTCGTCGGGTCGTCCTTTGCTCCGGAAAGGTCTATTTCGATCTCTACGAGGAGCGCGAGAAACGCGGGATCGACGACATTTATCTGTTGCGCATCGAGCAGCTTTATCCGTTTCCGACCAAGGCGCTGATGACCGAGCTGTCGCGCTTCAAAGCGGCCGAGATCGTCTGGTGCCAGGAAGAGCCGCGCAACATGGGGGCGTGGGTGTTCGTGGACATCTTCCTGGAGTGGGTGCTCAACCAGATCGGCGCCAGGAGCCGCCGCGCGCGCTATGCCGGCCGGCCGGCTTCCGCCTCGACGGCGGTCGGGCAGATGTCGCAGCATCTCGACCAGCTCAAACAATTGCTTGAAGAGGCGCTGGGGTAAGAGGCGGATGACGGGACCACCGATGGGATTCCTTCTTCCGGTCCCTGTCCTGTCAGTTGCAGCTTTGCTGACGGTCCTGCAAACGAGGAAACGAGGCCATGGCTGAAATCCGCGTTCCCGCGCTCGGCGAATCGGTAACCGAAGCGACGATCGGCAAGTGGTTCAAGCAAGCCGGCGACGTGGTCGCGGTCGACGAGCCGCTGGTGGAGCTCGAGACCGACAAGGTGACGATCGAGGTGCCGGCGCCGGCTGCCGGCGTGCTCACCGATGTCGCGGTCAAGGACGGAGATACAGTCGCCGTCGGCGCGCTCCTCGGCGCCATCAAGGAAGGCGTCGGCGCGGTGCCGGCCGGCCGGCCCGATCAGAAAACCGAACGGGCGAAGGCGATCGATGCCAGGCCCGAGCAGCCGGCGTTGAAGGAGGCGCGTCCGCCGGCCGAGCCGGCGGCGCGCGTGGCGCCGCCGCAGCCGGTCGCCGCCAAGGTGGCGGCTGCGGAGACGCCGCTGGCGCCTTCGGTGCGCAAGCTCGCCGCCGAAACCGGCATGGATGTCACGGCCGTGCCCGGCACGGGCAAGGACGGCCGCGTCACCAAGGGCGATATGCTCGCGGCGATCGAGCG
>JASHRY010000027.1 GCA_030037105.1 Xanthobacteraceae bacterium | reverse complement strand
AGCGGACGGTCGATTTCCACATCGACAACGCCCGCGCCAAGCTCGGCGCCTCGACCCGCAGCGAGGCCGTCATCAAGGCCACCACCGGGCGCCTGATCGAACCTTGAAGCGGACGCCGCCCTCGCTTCCTCACCAGACGGCGACAATGCAGATCAACGCGAACGGCACCGCGGCAAGCCCGAGAAAGACCCAGGTCCGATAGCCGTTGACGTCCTTCGGCATGGTGAAAAGCTGGATCAGGATGCCGACGCCGACGACAAGGCCCAGACCCATGCGAATGAGATCGGCGGGCGTATCATAGGCCGTCCAAAGGGTTTCGTTCTGGGGCATGGCCACGCGGACCGTCAGCACCAGCAGGCAGGCCATGAACAAAGCCCGCAGCACCAGGCCGGCGACGCGCAAGCCTACAGGGACATTCCTGGAACCCGAGGATTTCCTCTCAGGGCGCGTCTCCGACCATGGCAGTCCGTTGTTCGCTCCAGTCGCCATCCGAGCCACTCGCAACGAGCCCTCGGTGAATATAGATTAGACTTAGCATAATTCAAAAGAAGAGAGACCTCATTTAAGGAGGTATAATAAAAGAAGGGTCACCCGCTCTGACGCCCCGTTGAGCGCCAAGTCCAAGGGTTGCTGCAGGGATTATTGAGACCGAGCCGGTCCAAGGATTGCCGACCCAAGCCGGCTCAATGTTTGGGCCGGATCGTGGTTCCATTGATGCCGACGCCCGTCTTGGCCGGTCCGCCCAGGCCGGACAGGCCGGAGCCGGGTCGAATGATTCCGGCCCCGCCGATTGCCGCGCGGTTGGGCATGGTTATTGCCGTCGGGTTTTTGCCCGGATGGACCATTCTTGTTCGGCCCATAGAGGTCGCGGGCGCAAAGATCAGTTGCCCCTGAACGTCACGAAGAACGCCGGGCTTGGCCTCGACATGCGCGTCCTTGGCACCGTCGGCACGAGCCGGCGCGGCGAAGCCGGCCGCGGTCGCCGACGCGCCGAGCAGCAAGACCGCGAGAGAGCGAGTGTCGAGCTTCATCCGCACTCCTTGATCTTGCTCACTCGTTCCCAGGCACGGCCTCGGGCTCGGCCGAAGGCGTTCCGCGGCCGCCGCGGCGCGCGAGCAAGGTCTGCAGCGCCGGCACGACCACGAGCAGCATGATCGGTCCGATAAACATGCCGCCCACGACCACGGTGGCGAGCGGCCGCTGCACTTCGCTGCCGATGCCGGTCGAGATCGCGGCCGGCAGCAAGCCGATGCAGGCCGACAACGCCATCATCAATACCGGACGCATCAACCGCTCCGCCGCGTGGAACATCGCGTCGATCGGGCTCACGCCCGTCCCGCTCGCCTGATTGTAATAGGTCACGATCAGGATTCCGATCATGACCGACACGCCGAACAGCGAGATGAAGCCGATTGCCGCCGATATCGAGAACGCCAGTCCGGTGAGATAAAGCGCCAGCACGCCGCCGCCGATCGAAAAAGGAATGCCGACGAGCGCCATCAGGCTGTCGCGGAACGAGTTGAACAGCCCGTACAGCAGCGCCAGGATCAGGAACAGGCTCACCGGCACGATGAAGGCGAGACGAGCCTTGGCTTCCTGCAATTCTTCGAACTCGCCGGACCACTCCAGGCGGTAGCCGTTCGGCAGCTTCACGTTCCGCGCGATGCGCCGTTGCGCTTCGGCGACCGTGCTGCCGAGGTCGCGTCCGCGAACGCTGAATTTGACCGGAATGTAGCGCTCGTTGCGTTCGTGATAGATGTAGGAAGCGCCGGTATCGAGCGAAATGTCCGCCAGCTCGCGCAACGGAACGTAGGCGTTGACGCCGCTCGGCGTCTGATAGCCGACCTTGACGTTGCCGATGGCCGCGATGTCATTGCGGTACTGCGGCGCGAGACGCACCGTCACGTTGAACTGGCGATCCGACTCGAGCAGCGTCGTCGCCACCGTGCCGCCCAGCGCCGCCTGCACCACCGTGTTGACGTCCCCGACATTGAGCCCGTAGCGGGCCGCCTTTTCGCGATCCACCTTGATGTTCAGATTGGGCTGTCCCAGCACCGGAAAGATTCCGAGGTCGGCCACGCCTTTGACCTCGGCCATCTCCTTCATGACCTGCCCGGCCAATTGCTGGAGCTTCACCAGATTGCGGCCGATGATCTTTACCGAATTGGCGCCCTTGACCCCGGACAGGCCCTCCTCGATGTTGTCCTGGATGTACTGGGAAAAATTGAAGTCGATGCCGACAAATTCATTGTTGAACTCCTGCTGAAGCTGCGCCACGAGTTTGTCCTTCGTCATCCCCGGCGCCCATTGGTCGAACGGCTTGAGCGGCACGAAGAACTCTGCGTTGTTGAAGCCGGCGGCGTCGCTGCCGTTGTCGGGCCGGCCATGCTGCGACACGACGGTGATGACCTCGGGGTGGCGGAGCAGAATCCCGCGAATCCGGTTGACGATCGGCATGCCCGCTTCGAGCGATATGGTCGGCGGCATGGTCGCGCGGATCCAGAGGTTTCCCTCTTCGAGCGCGGGCAAGAATTCGGTGCCGAGAAGGGGAATGAGCGCGGCGATTACGACCATGAACGCCGCGCCGACGGCAACCATGGTCTTGCGGCGGGCGAGCGTCCAACGCAGCACCGGCACGTAAACGCCGCGCAACATCCGCACCAGGAACGTCTCTTCGTCGCCGATCGGCGCGCGGAGCAAGATCGAGGTCAAGGCCGGCGTTACGGTAAAAGTCGCTAGCAGGGCTCCGACCAGCGCGAAGCCGTACATCCGCGCCATCGGGCCGAAAATCTGCCCCTCGACTCCCTGCATGGTGAACAGCGGCACGAAGGCGGCGACGGTGATCGCCGCGGAAAAGAGCACCGCCTTGTCGACCTGCAAGGCGCTCGCCAGGATCACCCGCAGCCGGTCGTTCCATGGCGCGGCCCCCGCACCGGCGGGATGCGTCGGATCGGCGCCCCAGCGGCCGGCCGCCAGATCCTGCAGGAGACGCTGCCTGTCCGCACCGCCGGCCTGGAAGTTCCGGAACACGTTCTCGACCAGGATCACCGCCGAGTCGACGATGATGCCGAAATCCACGGCGCCGAGCGACAGCAGGTTGGCGTCTTCTCCGGTCGCCACCAGCATGATGACGCTGAAGAACAGCGCAAACGGAATGTTCGCCCCGACGATGAGCGCGCTGCGCAAATTGCCGAGGAAGATCCACTGAATGAAGAACACCAGCACGCAGCCGAAGACGAGGTTGTGCAGGACGGTATGCGTGGTGACCGACACCAGCATTGTGCGGTCATAGAACGGGACCAGCTTCACGCCCGGCGGCAGCGTTCCGTCGCTGTTGATCTTCGCCACTTCCGCCTTGATGCGCGGCACCACGTCGTTGGTGTGCAGCGTGCGGTTCATCACCACGATCGCCGCGACCACGTCGTCATCCCGATCTCGGCCGGCCTTGCCGAGGCGCGGGACATTGCCGACATAGACCTTGGCGACATCCTCGACCTTGATCGGCACGCCGTTCTTTTGCGCGAGCACGATGTTCTCGATGTCGCCGACCCGGTAGCCTTGGGTGAGATCCTCGTCGCCGCCGCTGTCGAGGAGGCCGATGCCGCGGATATTGACCGATTGCTGGCCGAATTTGACGGTGCGGCCGCCGACATTGACGTTGGCGTTGCCGATGGCGCCGACCACCTGCGGCAGCGTGACGTTGTAGGCGTCGAGCTTGTTGAGGTCGACCGCGACCTCGAATTCCTTGGTCGTGCCGCCCCAGGTGTTCACCTGCACGACGCCGGGGACCGTCAACAGCCGGCGCTGAACGATCCAGTCCTGGACGGTGCGAAGATTGGTGAGCCCGAAATGCGGCGGCCCGACCAACTGATAGCGATAGACCTCGCCCACCAGGCTCGATCCTTGAATCGAAGGCGTCACGTTGTTCGGCAAGCTGACATTCTGCTGCAGATTGATGGCGGTCTGCGTGAGCGCGAAGTAATAATCGACGCCGTATTTGAACGTGACGCGCACGAATGACAGGCCGTAAAACGAGGTCGAGCGGATGACGTCGATTCCCGGCGTGGCGGCGATGCCGACCTCGATCGGAATCGTATAATAGCGTTCCATTTCTTCGGCGGAGAGGCCGGGGGCCTGCGCGGTGATTTCCAGAATCACCGGCGCCGGATTGGGATAGGCCTCGATGTTCAGCCGGGTGAAGGCGAGGAGCCCGCCGCCGATGAAAACCAGCAGGCACAACAGAACGATCGGACGCCGCGTCAGGCCGAATTGCAGCACGCCTTTGAGCACGAACCGTCCCTCAATC
>JASHRY010000153.1 GCA_030037105.1 Xanthobacteraceae bacterium | reverse complement strand
GGTCCTGGTCGAGGCGGTGGCTACGATGAACAGCGACGCCCCGCTGTTGAAGAGGTCGCTCCAATGCATGACCACCTCCCGCGCTTCGCCGGCATCGCACCGCGGACCGGCGTCCGGCCGCGCGTGCAATTTCGACTGGTGATACGAACGCCGGCAGCGTAACTTGTTGCAACGCAACTGAGAACTTGTATCCCTCGCTTGCAACGAGGCCCGCGTGATGTCGAAAGGCGCACCCGCCAGTCTTGCGCATTATACCGCGTCGATCCGCCGTTTCGGCACGTCGCCCCTCGCTCGTTACCTGGTCCTCGCCCTCGGGCTCATGGCCATGACGGCGCTCACGGTGCCGCGGTTGCAGAATGCAGCCGGCCTGTGGCTGCGCCTGTGTCTGTGGTGCTGTCTCGTCTATTTTGCGGTCGACAGCGCGGGCCGCGTCCGCGCGGCATTCCGCGCCGGAACCGCGATTGGCCACGTTTTCTCCGCGTCGGGGCTTGTCGATATCCTGAGCGTGCTGCCGGTTCCGGTCGCGCTGCTGTGCGGGACGGCGGCGCCGACCGCCTGGCTCTTTGCCGCATTATGGATCTTCAAGCTGGCGCAGGACTCGCCCGGATTTGCCCAACTCGGACGTGTGTTCGTGCGCGAGGCCAAGCCGCTCGCCAGCGTCTTGGTGCTGTTCCTGATCGTGCTCTTCCTCGCCTCGGCGGCGATGCACGTTGTCGAGCGCAGCGGCCAGCCCGCGGCGTTCGGCACGCTGCCAGCGGCGTTGTGGTGGGCGGTGGTCACGCTGACGACGACCGGCTATGGCGATGAGGTGCCGCACACGCTTCTCGGCCATTTGCTCGGCGCGGTGGTGATGATTTGCGGCATCGCGACCTTCGGGTTGTGGACCGGTATTCTCGCCACCGGCTTCGCCGCCGAAAGCCGGCGACACAATTTCATCCAGACCTGGAATCTGGTCAGCAAGGTTCCGTTTTTCCAAACGCTCGACCCCACTGCGATCACCGAAATCACCCACATGCTGCGCCGCATCGATGTGCCGGAGCGCACCGCTGTCGTTCGCCGCGGCAAGGTCGGCGATTGCATGTATTTCATCGCCGAAGGGGAAGTCCGGGTCGACGTGGATGCCGCGCCCGTCCGTCTCGGCGCCGGCACTTTTTTCGGCGAGCTCGCCTTGCTCGGTGATTCGGTCCGCACCGCGAACGTTTCAACGACGAAGCCGTCGACCTTGCTCGTTCTCGACCTCGCCGATTTTCGGACCTTGACGGCGCATCATCCCGAGCTGGCGCGCACCATCGACGCCGAGGCCAAGCGGCGCCTCGGCGAAATTCAGCACCGGCGCGAGTCGGGGCCGGACGACAGCGTCGTAACCTCGCGCGCCAAGCGGTCCGGTGCGACGTCGTGAACACGGACGCGACGCCTGGCATCGACCGATGAGCGTTTCGCTCAACGAAACGCACGATCCGGCGCGGCGCAGCTTCGTCGCGACCGCGAACGCGCCCGGCGCCGACTTCCCGATCCAGAACCTGCCGTTCGGCGTTTTTCGCCCGGCCACCGGCTTGCCGCCGCGCGTCGGCGTGGCGATCGGCGATCAGATTCTCGACGTCGCGGCAGCCTCCTCGTCGCTCGCCGGCCTCGCCGCCGCGGCGGCGCACGCCGGCACGGCGGCGCATCTCAACGCGCTCATGGCGCTCGGCCCGCCGGCTTGGTCGGCATTGCGGCTCGCGCTGTCGCGCGCCTTGAGCGCCGGGCACGGCGACGAAAGCTTGCGCCGGCACCTCACGCCGATGGCGCAGGCGGAGATCGAAATGCCGGTCGCCGTCCGCAACTTCACCGACTTCTACGCCTCGATCTTCCACGCCACCAATGCCGGACGCGCGTTCCGGCCGGACAATCCCCTGCTGCCGAACTACAAATACGTGCCCGTCGCCTATCATTGCCGCGCCTCCTCGATCCGCTTGAGCGGCACGCCGGTGAAGCGGCCGTACGGCCAGCGCAAACGCGCCGACGAGGCGGTGCCGAGCTACGGCCCATCGCGCAACCTCGATTTCGAGGTCGAGCTCGGTTTCTACGTGGGCGTGCCGTCGGCGCTCGGAGAAACCGTGCCGATCGGCAAGGCGGCGGAGCATATTTTCGGCTTCTGCCTGTTGAACGACTGGTCGGCTCGGGACGTGCAGGGCTGGGAATACCAGCCGCTCGGTCCGTTCCTCGGCAAGAATTTCGCCACCACGGTATCGCCCTGGGTGGTGACGGCGGAGGCACTGGCGCCGTTCCGCACCGCCGCGCTTGCGCGCGCGGCCGGCGATCCGCCGCCGCTGCCACATCTCGACGACGCCGAGGATCGTGTGCGGGGCGGCCTCGACCTCACGCTCGAAGCGTATCTGGTAAGCGCCGTGATGCGCCGCGACGGGATCGCGCCTCGGCGCCTCGCGCGGACCTCGTCGGCGAACCTGTATTGGACGGTGGCACAGATGGTCGCGCATCACGCCAGCAACGGCTGCAATCTGGAGATCGGCGACCTCATCGGCTCGGGCACGATCTCCGGCCCGGAGCGCTCGAGCTGGGGGAGCCTCCTGGAATTGACCGCGCGCGGCCGCGAGCCGATCAGCCTGCCGAGCGGCGAGCAACGCGGCTTCATCGAGGACGGCGACGAGATCATTTTCCGCGGCTTTGCGGAGAAGCCCGGTTATCCGCGCATCGGCTTCGGCGAATGCCGCGCGGTCATATTGCCGGCGGCGTGATGCCGTCATTGCCGCCGCGCCCGCGGCGCGACCGATTGTTGCTGGCGGAGCGTGATCTTTTCGGAAAACCAGCTCCCGCTGTTCCGGATCATGCGCCTCACAGCCGCCCGAGCGCGCGAAGCACGCGTTCCGGCGTGATCGGCATCGCAACGATCGGCGCGGCGCCGAGCGACAATAGCGCGTCGTTGACCGCGTTCATGACCGCGCCCGGCGCACCGGCAGTGCCGGCTTCGCCCGCGCCCTTGGCGCCAAGCTCGGAATCCGCGGTCGGCGTGACCACGTGACCGACGTCGATGTCCGGCATTTCGGGCGCCATGGGCACGCGGTAGTCCATCATGTTGCCGTTGAGGAGCTGTCCGTTCTCGTCATAGAGGCAATGCTCGAACAGGGCGGCGCCGATGCCCTGCACGATGCCGCCGCGAATTTGCTCGTCGACGAGCTGCGGATTGATCACCGTGCCGCAATCCTCGACGCACCAGTGCTTGAGGAGCGTCACCGTCCCGGTCTTGATGTCGACCTCGACATAGGACGCCTGCACGCCGTTGGTGAAGGCGAAGGGCCAAGCGTGCGGCACGTAATGACGCGT
>JASHRY010000152.1 GCA_030037105.1 Xanthobacteraceae bacterium | reverse complement strand
GCGGTTCGGCAAGGACGCGCCCGTCGCATTCGGCGAGTGGCAACCGCTCCGTTTCCCCGATAGGCGAAACGCGGCCGGCCAGAAGCTCCGCCGCTTTTTCGACGGCGAGCAGACCGCCGCCAAAGGCGAAACTGTCCTTGGTGAGTTGCGCCATGGCGCTGCGCTCAGGACCGCGCGCCGAGGGCGGGACGCGCATCGGCGAGCGCTTCCGCTTTGGCCAATTCATCCGGCGTGTTGACGTTGAAGAACGGGTCGATCGGCGCGGCCGGCCATGCGGCGATGCCGACGGCGTAACGCGCGGTCCATTCGTCGACCTTGCGCGCGCCTTCGCTCATGAGCGCGCGGCGCAAATCCGCGCGCAACGCCGGCGGCCAGAGCGCGACGACCGGGTGCCGTCGTTCTCCCGACCGCGCGCTGGCGAGTTGCGCGCCGGCCTCGATGCGCGCCCGGTGCAGACGCGGCACCAAATCGCGCGGCAGGAAGGGGCAGTCGCCGGGCACGCTCACGACCCAGGCGAGGTCGGGCGCATGGTCCACCGCCCAGTCGAGGCCGGCGAGAATGCCGGCAAGCGGCCCGGCGTAATCCGGCACGCTGTCGGCGACCACGGCGAGGCCGCTCGCGGCGAAGCGCGCCGGGTCGCCGTTGGCGTTGAGGATCAGCCGGCTGCATTGCGGGGCGAGGCGGGCGATAACGCGCTCGAGAATGGTCGCGCCGCCGATGCGCAAATGCGCCTTGTCGCCGCCGCCCATGCGGCGCGCAAGCCCGCCGGCGAGCACGACGCCGAGGGTTGGAGGATGGGTCACGGACGGTCCGCTTGCTGGAATGGTCAGTCGCCGTTGGCGAGCACGCGCGCGATCTGCGCCGCGGTCGGGGTCACGTGATAAAATAATGCATAGAAGTCGCGGGCCAACGCCTTGATGTCCTCGGGGAAGTGATCGGGATAAAAAATCTTGCCGAGCCACCAGAGCCCGATCAGCCGGTTGACCGCCGGCGGAAAATCCACCCAGTTGAACGGCAGTTGCGGCGCGAGATGGACGCGGCCGGCCTTGACCGCCGCGATCGCCGCCCAGGCGGCGTCGTTGCGCACATGCGCCGCGAAATCGGCGTTGCTGGCGATGATGATATCGGGGTTCCAGGCGACGATTTGCCCGATCGATACCATGGTCTGACCGCCGCGTTGGTCGCCGGCGACGTTGCGCGCGCCGAGGAAATCGATCGCTTCGGCGATCATCGATCCGCCGCGCGCGGTCTGCAGACCGCTGCGGTCGCGCGCGTAATAGACCCGCGGCCGCGCCGCGCTCGGCGCGTCCGCGACGCGCGTCCTGATCGTCGCCGTCGTGGTCTCCGCGTAGCGCGCGAGCGCCTCGGCCGCGTAGCCGCGGCCGATCAGGCGACCGAGCGCGCGATAGGTAGCCCCGATCTTGTCCAAGTGGCCGTCGAGCAGCGCATAGGGAACGCCGGTTTGTTGCTGAACGCGCTCGGCGAGCGACGCGTAAGCCGCCCCGACATTGCCGATATCGAGAATGAGGTCGGGCTTGAGCGAGGTCACCGCTTGAAGATTGACGTTGTCGCTGCCGCGTCCGGTGAGCCGGGGCAGCGTGGGCCGGGCGGCGATGTCGGGAAGCAGGAAGTCGCGGTCTTGCCGGCTGATCGGCTCGATCCAGCCGAGGAGAAGGTCGGGCGCGAGCGTATAGAGCACGACCGCCGCGGGCGGGCCGGCCGGATAGACGCGCATGACTTGGTCGGGCGCGGTGACCGTGCGGCCGGTGGCGTCGGTGATGGCCGCGGCGAAGAGCGGGCGCGGCGCGAAGAAGCCCGCGGCGAGGCCGCCGAGAAAAATTCGCCGGTCGATGCGCATCGGCTCAGTCCTCATTCATGCATCCGGCCCATTCGCATTCGCCTTGGCGCTCACGCCAAAGGCGGATCGGCGATCTTGAGGAGCTGCTTGCCGAAATTCTCGCCGCTGAAGAGGCGCATCAGCGTGCGCGGCGCATTCTCCAGGCCGACCGCCACATCCTCTTTCTGCACCAATCTGCCTTCGCGCTGCCAGCGGCCGAGCGCCTCGATGGCCTCCGGAAAACGCGGAGCATAATCGAGGATGATGAATCCCTCCATGCGCGCGTGCTTCGACGTGAGATTGAAGTAGTTCGCCGGGCCGGGCTGCGGCGCCGCATCGTTGTATCGCGATATGGCGCCGCAGAGCACGATACGCGCCTTGAGGTTGATGCGCGCGAGTACCTCGTTGAGAACGACGCCGCCGACATTGTCGAAGAAGACGTCGATCCCGTTCGGGCAGAGCGCCGACAGCCGGGTGCCGATGTCCTCGCTCTTGTAATCGATCGCCGCGTCGAAATGCGCCGCGTTGACGAGCCAGTCGCATTTCTCCTTGCCGCCCGCGGTGCCGATCACGCGGCAGCCTTTGATCTTGGCGATCTGGCCGGCGACGGAGCCGGTGCTGCCGGCCGCGTCCGACACCACGACGGTTTCCCCGGACTTGATGCGGCCGATGTCGGTCATCCCGAAATAGGCGGTCAGGCCGGTGATGCCGAAGAGGCTCAGCGCCAGGTTCGGCGGCACGCCGGGCGGCAGCTTGCGCAGCGACCCGAAACCCTGCCCGTCGGTCGCGACGTAGTCCTGCCAGCCGAAGCCGCCCTGCACCAAATCTCCCGGCTTGAAATCGGCATGGCGCGACTCGATTACTTGCCCGGCGCCGAAGGCCCGCATGACTTCGCCGAGCGGGATTTTCGGCACGTAGGAATCTCGCGTCATCCAGTTGCGCTGCGTCGGGTCGAACGACAGCCACAGGTTGCGTACAAGCACCTGTCCGCCGGCGGGCCGCGGAATGGGCGCCTCGTTCCAGCGGAACTCGTTGCCGGTCAACGCACCCGCGGGGCGAGCGTGCAGGATCCACTGGCGGTTCTCGCCTTCGCTCATCGCATCGCCTCCTCAGGATTGAGGCGGGATTTGGCACGACGCGGGCAGCGAACCATTGCGCAACATGTTGCAAACCATAATGTCCGTTGCATCGCCTTCCTCATGATTTGGCGGGATGTTGCGGGATTGGCGGACATGGCTCGCGATCGGGGCCTCGGCTTGGCGGTTCTTGATTTTCAGATGGCGGCGCTGGTTTGTCCAGCCGCGCCCGCCGCGCGAAAAGCCCGTGAGAGCTCGCGTCGAGCGCATGCGGGGCCGACCGCGCGCGGCATCGGGGCAATGATCGTTCGATGCGGGTTGTGGCGCGACACCGCCTCGCTATAGTGCGCGGCTCTCTTGGAGGGATGGCCGAGTGGCTGAAGGCGCACGCTTGGAAAGCGTGTATGCGGGAAACCGTATCGTGGGTTCGAATCCCACTCCCTCCGCCACCCATTTTTGACAAACCTTCTCTCGGGCGGTGCGACGACTCCGAAATTCCAATATTTACGGACATTCGCGAGCGAACCTCCGTACTGCGGTGAGCCGTGCAGGGCCTGAAATTCTCTCTCGCGGGCCATTTCTCTCCAAACCTCTGGACTTTGCCCGTTTGGTACGGTCCTTCGTAAGCGATTGTTTTCAAGTGCCTTCTGCTGTCGCGCGGCTTCGTACTGTTGGCGAGAACTTTTGGAGAACGGAGAATCGAGTGCAAACGCGGCGATTGACTTTTGATCGCCTTCTTCGGAACTCAGGTGCGGACTGTGCTGCGTCGGAGGGC
>JASHRY010000151.1 GCA_030037105.1 Xanthobacteraceae bacterium | reverse complement strand
CAACGGCATCGTCGCCGAATCGGCGTCTGGCAACGTGATCGTTGCCGCCAGCGGCAATGTGACGGGCACCACCGGCACCGGCATCATCGCCGGCGCGCTCACCAGCGGCAGCGTGTCGGTCACCGTCACCAACGGTTCGACGGTCACCGGCGGCACCGGCATCGACGCCGAATCGAGCGGCGGCACCGGCACGACGGTGACGGTCGATACCAGCAACGGCGGCTTGATCACCGGCACGGCGGCCGGCGGCTCGGGCATCGTGGCAAGCGCGACCGGCGCCGGCAACGTCGGGATCACCGTCGGCATCGGCGGGGTTTCGGAGACCGCGGCAACTGGAACCAATTACGGCATCCTGGCCAGCGCCACGACCGGCACCATCACCATCATCACCAACGGTGAGGTGCAGACCAATACCACCGACCCGAATGCAATAGCGATCAGCGCCACCACCACCGGCGGTAACATCAACGCCACGCTCAACGGCGCGGTCATCGGCGGCCCGGCGATCGTGATGAACGCCGGCGGCGGCGACATCACGATGACCAGCAACAACATCGTCAGCGACAGCGCCAGCACCGCGGTCACGCTCTCCACCACCGGCGCCGGCAACATCGGCTACACGACCAACAACGGTCCGGTGACCGGCGCAACCGGCGGCATCGCCGCCAGCATCACCGGGGATACGACCGGCGGCATCATCGTCACCGCCAACGACAATGTCTCGGTCACCGGAGCGACGGGCACCGGCATTAGCGCGACCCTCGCCGGCGACGGAACCGGCAACGTGCAAGTCAGCGGCAGCGGCAACGTGACCGGCGCAGGTGGCAGTGCGGGCAGCCCCACCCAAGGCATCAACGCGACAACGGATGGCTCCGGCAGCGTGACGGTCAACCTGACCGGTACCGTGACCGACACCGGTACCGGCGCTACCGGCATCAATGCCATTTCAGGCACCGGCAATGTGCAGGTGGTCACCGGCAACACCGTCACCGGTGGGGAAACGGGCATCAATGCCGCGACGGGCGGCGACGGCACGGTCACGGTCAACAGCAGTCTCGGCACGGTCACCGGCACCGCCGGCGACGGCATCGACGCCTCGAGCAGCAGCGGCGCGATCTCGGTCAGTACTGCCACCGTGACGGGCGGGGCCTCCGGCATCTTCGCCCAATCGACCGATGGCGGGGCGGTAACGGTCATGGCGTCCGGCGACGTGACCGGCACGACCAAGGAAGGCATCGACGCGTTCGCGAGCGGCGGCAACGGCAACGTCTCGGTATCGACCAGCGCCGGCACCACAGTCAGCGGCTCCGACTTCGGCATCGATGCGTCTGCGGCCGGGAGCGGGACCGTCACCGTCGACGTCGCAACGGTAACCGCGACCGACGGCCAGGGCATCGCCGCCACCAGCGACACTGGCGCGATCTCGGTGACGGCCGGGACCGTGACGGGCACGACCTTCGGCATCAACGCCAGCTCGACCAGCGGTCCGGTGACCGTCATCACCACCGGCGTTACGACCGGCGGGACGGGCGCCGGCGACTACGGCATCGACGCGACCACGGCCTCGACCGGAACGAGCACGGTCAGCGTTGCCGCCGGCGGCAATGTCAGCGGCGGCATCGGCATCAACGCGCAGGACACCGGCGCCGGCAGCGGCGCGGTCATCGTCACCGACAGCGCCGGAACGACGATCACCGGCACCAACACGTTCGGCGTCAACGCCACGAGCGCGGGTTCGGGCGCGGTCTCGGTCGCGGTCGCCAACGTCACCGGCGCCACCACCGGCATCAACGCCAGCAGCGTCGCCGGCAGCGTCAACGTAACCACGACCGGCAATGTCAGCGGTAACGACGGAGACGGCATCGATGCGACGGTCACGGGGGCCGGGGGCGGCGGCGTTTCGGTGACGACCGGGGGAACCGTGAGCGGTTCGACGAACGGCATCCTTGCCACGACGGCCGGAACGGCCTTGACCGCGAACGTTTATGTCAATTCGACCGCCGGCACGGTCACCGGCACCGCCGGCAACGGCATCACCGCGACCTCCGACGCCGGCCAAGTCTCCGTCACCACCGCCGCGGTGTCGGGCGGCACCAACGGCATCGACGCCACATCGACGTCCGGCAACGTGATCGTCGCCGCTAGCGGCAATGTGACGGGCACTGCCGGCACCGGCATCATCGCCGGCGGCGCAACGGCTTTGACGGGCACGACCGGCAGCGTTTCGGTCACGGTGACCGATGGCGCGACCGTGACGGGCGCCACCGGCATCCAGGCGTTCTCCACCGGCAATTCGACGACAACGGTGCTGGTAAATACCAGCGCCGGCGGCTTGGTGACCGGCACCGCCGGTGACGGCATCGACGCGGGCACGACCAGCGGCGCGATCTCCGTGACCGTTGCCACCGTGACCGGCGAGGATTCCGGCATCTTCGCCCAATCGACCGATGGCGGAGCCGTGACGGTTGCCGCAACAGGCAACGTCACCGGCACGACCAAGGAAGGCATCGACGCGTTCCAGAGCGGTGGCAACGGCAACGTCTCGGTGTCGACCAGCGCCGGCACCACAGTCAGCGGTTCCGACTTCGGCATCGATGCGTCTGCGGCCGGCAGCGGGACCGTTACGGTCGACGTCGCAACGGTAACCGCCAGCGCCGGCCAGGGCATCGCCGCCACCAGCGACACCGGCGCGATCTCGGTGACGGCCGGGACCGTGACGGGCACGACCAACGGCATCAACGCCAGCTCGACCAGCGGTCCGGTGACTGTCATCACCACCGGCGTTACGACCGGCGGGACGGGCGCCGGCGACTACGGCATCAACGCCACCACCGATTCGACCGGAACGAGCACGGTCAGCGTTGCCGCCGGCGGCAATGTCAGCGGCGGCATCGGCATCAACGCGCAGGATACCGGCGCCGGCAGCGGCGCAGTCATCGTCACCGACAGCGCCGGAACGACGATCACCGGCACCACCACGTTCGGCGTCAACGCCACGAGCGCGGGTTCGGGCGCGGTCTCGGTCGCGGTCGCCAACGTCACCGGCGCCACCACCGGCATCAATGCCGCGACGGGCGGCGACGGCACGGTCACGGTCAACAGCAGTCTCGGCACGGTCACCGGCACGGCCGGCGACGGCATCGACGCCTCGAGCAGCAGCGGCGCGATCTCAGTGACCGCCGCCACCGTGACCGGCGCGGATTCCGGCATCTTCGCGCAATCGAGCGATGGCGGGGCCGTGTCGGTTGCGGCCACCGGCAACGTGACCGGCACAACCAGCATCGGCATCGGCGCGGTGCAGAGCGGCGGCAACGGCGACGTCTCGGTGTCGACCAGCGCCGGCACCACAGTCGCCGGCGCCACCGGCATCGATGCGTCTGCGGCCGGGAGCGGGACCGTTACGGTCGACGTCGCAACGGTGACCGGCACCGTCGGCGACGCCATCATCGCCAGCAGCGACAGCGGCGCCATCTCGGTGACGGCCGGGACCGTGTCGGGCGCGTCCTACGGCATCAATGCGAACTCGACCGGGGGCGGCAATGTCACCGTCACGACCAGCGGAAACGTGAGCGGCACCACAGGTGACGCCATCTCAGCGACGGCCACGGGCGCCACGGGCGGCGCCATCCAGGTGACGACCGGCGGCACCGTGAGCGGCACGAACGGCATCTACGCCGACTCGCTCGGCACGGGCAATGTTACCGTCACCTCGACCGCCGGCCCGGTCACCGGCACCGCCGGCGACGGCATCGACGCCTTCAGCAACGCCGGCGCGATCTCGGTGACCGCCGCGGCCGTCACCGGCAGCGTCAACGGCATCAACGCGAGCTCGACGGCGGGCAACGTCATCGTTCAGACCACCGGCAACGTGAGCGGCACCACCGGCACCGGCATCATCGCCGGCGGCGGCACCACCGGCTCGGTGATCGTGTCGACTTCGAGCGCGAGCAACGTCTCCGCCCCGGTCGGCATTGTCGCCTCGACCACGGGCCTCAGCGCCACGGGGAGCAGCGTCACCATCACCACCGACGGCACGGTCACCGGCACGACCGGCGACGCCATCGACGTGACCACCAACGCCGGCAACGTCACCATCCAGACTTTCGCCGCCGTCAACGGCGGCGCAGGCGGCAACGGCATCGACGTGACCAGCACCTCGGGCAGCGTCTCGGTGACCAACTATGCCGCGGCGTCGGGCGATCCCGGCATCACTCTCACCAGCGGCGGCGACATCACCGAGAACGCGAACGCCGACGTCACCGGGACGGCGAACGGCATCCAGACCATCGAGACCGGCGCCGGCACCACCACCATCAACGTGGCGACGACCGTCACCGTCACCGGCGCCGGCAGCGGCAATGCCGGCATCGCCGCCTCGACCGTGACCGGCCCGATCGGCATCACCAATTACGGCCTGGTGACCAACCCAACCGGCATCGGCGTGTCGCTGACGCAGACCGGCGCCGCCTCGGCGGTGCTCACCAACGAGGCCGGCGCCTCGATCATCGGTCTCGGCACCAGCACCGCCAACCCGGTCATCAACATTGTCAGCACCACCGGGCCGACCACGATCAACAACCTTACCGGCGCCACCATCGAGTCGGCGTCCGCCGCGGCCGACAACATCGTCGTGCAGTCGGCCGGCGGCCCGGTGACCATCAACAACAGCGGCCTGTTGGTCGGCAGCCTGCTCCTGGCCGGAACCGGCAGCTCGACCATCAACAACGGCCTGTGCACCAACAATATCTGCACGGCGGCGGTGTGGGACGTCTACGGGGCGAACACCTTCGCCGACGGCGGCGACACGCTCACCAACAATCTCGACAGCATCATCAACATCTTCAACACCGCGCCGACCACGTTCACCTTCGGCACCGGCATCAACACGCTCACCAACGGCGGCACCATCAACTCCGCCGGCATGGTCGACTTCTTGGCGCTGGAGAACTTCAACAACCTGTTGATCAACCAGAACCCGGCCAGCGGCATTTTCAACGTCGGCAGCGCCGCCGGCGTCCTCGGCGAGCAGACCAATTTCTCCTCCGGCGCCACCGCGACCACCGCCGGCGGGGTGCAGACCGTGACCAATACCGGCACCATCAACGTGCTGGCGCTGCAGGCGCAATCCGCGACCGGCTACCGCGGCTCGCTCAATTTCGTCGGCGCCGGCGGCTCGACCTTCAACAATGCCGGCGGCACGATCAACCTGCAGGCCGACGGCGGTGCCCCCAACAACGCCGTCACCCTCAACGTCGCCTCGCTCGGCGGCACGTCCGACCTCAACTACACCTACCAGTTCATCACCCCGACCCCCTACAGCGCCGCCACCGGCTACGATTTCATCGGCGATACCAGCCCGTCGCAGCCGCCGAGCGAGCTGTTGGTCGACACCCAGCTCGGCGCCTCCGGCTCGACTTCCGACCGGCTGGTGGTGGGCGGCAACGTCAACGGGCTGACCTACATCGAGGTCAATGACGTCGACACCGGCCCCGGCGCCTACAACCCGACCGGCATCACGCTGGTCCATGTGCAAGGCTCGACCGGCAGCGGCTCCAGCGCCACGGCGTTCGAAATCGATCCCTCCACCCCCGATTATCTCGGCCCCAACAGCGGCTTTGCGCTTGGCGCCATCCAGAAGGGGCTGTGGATCTATCCGTTGGTCTACAACGCCAACAACGACGGCGGCGCCGCCTATCAACTGTTCGGCCTGCCCGGACCGTTCCTGGCGCAGACCCCGGCCTTCGCGGCGGCGGCGCTGAACATTTTCGACGCCACCACGACCACTTGGTACGACCGCCAGGAAGAGACCCGCAACTGCATGCGCCACGGTTTTGCCGCCGCCGGCCTGGACTATGGCGGCGGCACCGACCTCGCCGTCAAGGAACAGCCGCCGGAACTGCCGGTCTGCAGCTCCGGCATGTGGACCAAGCTGATCGGCAGTTGGACCAACCAGAACGGCAGCGTGGGGCTCGGCCAGATCAATCCGCTGTTCGCCAGCACGCAGTATGACACCAGCTTCCGCCAAGGCATCGGCGGCGCGCTTGTGGGCGTCGACTTCGACGCAGCCGAAGTCACGTCGAAATACGACTCCCTGGTGCTCAGCATCATGGGCGGTTACATCAACTCGATCGCCACCTTCAATTCGCCCTCTGCCTTCGCGATGGGCACGTCGCTTTCGCCGCAGAATACCTCGCTCTCCTTCAGCGGCGGCACGATCGGCGGCTCCGCCACCTACATGAACCGCGGCTTCTTCGCCGATGCTCTGGTCAAGGCCGATTTCCTCGCGCTTGACGTCGGCAACATACCCGGCTCGACCGGCGCGTCGGCGTACTCGACGACCTGGGGCGTGGTGGGCGACATCGGCTATCGCTTCGAGCGCGGCCGCTACTTCTTGGAGCCGATCGGGTCCGTGGAATGGGCCGACAACCGTATCAGCAACATCAACCTGCCGGCGGCGGCGGTCTCCCTCCAGTTCCCCGACAACGACATGCTCAATGTCGGCGGTGGAGCGCGGGTCGGCGGCGTGATCATGGACGACCGCGTGCATTATCTTGAAGTGTCGGTCATCGGCCGCGTTTGGGATCGGGTGTACGAGAACGATGCCGTGAACGTGATCAATCTCGGCTCGCCGCTGACGCTGGCCGAGAATTACGCGGGAGTTTACGGCGAAGCCGGCGTACAGCTGGATTGGCTCAACCGGTACTCCGGCTGGTCCGCCTACGTGCGCCTCGATTCCAAGTTCAACACCCAATTCCAGGCCTATACCGGCACCGCCGGTGTGAACTACAAGTTCTGACGCGCAGGCTGTGCCGACGTCATCGGACGTCGGCACAATGGTCGGAAAATCCGCACGCTGTTGTGCGGTGTCGATCACGTCGATCGACCTCGATACCAGCGGCATTCAACGCTGACTCGTATCGGCGGCATCATCCGCGCCGGCGGATGATGCCTATTCGCCAACGCATCGGTGTTGACTGGATCGTCCGCCTTGGCCTTGGCGGACGATGACAGGCATGGATTACCGTTCAATGCCATTGATATGAATCGGATTGCGCTTCAGCTTCTTGGCGGCGCATGATCTTTTCGGAAAACCGGTTCCCACTTTTCCGGATCATGCTCCGGGAGAAATACCGTCACGGCCTCATCGCCTGATCGATCGTCATTCGCCATCCGCCCCGTCGAGGGTCCTGCCACACAGACGCGTCAATGCCCTCACGGCCCGAAGCAATCAATGAAGGCGGGATAGTTGCCCGCGACAACCCAGTTGCCGGGCGCCCCCAATCAGGAAACGAATCGGGCACCGGCGTGGAGGCCGGCCTGACGAGCAAGGAGGCTCGCGACCGGCTCCGGACATTGGGCGCCAACACAATGCCGGATACGAGCGTTCGTCCATTGCGGATGGCGCTCGGGAAATTCTGGGCGCCCGTGCCGTGGATGCTCGAAGCCGCCATCGTGCTCGAATTGGCGCTCGGCAAGCATATCGAGGCTGCGATCATCGCCGCGCTCCTGGTATTCAACGCCGTGCTCGGCCTGTTCCAGGAGAGCCGTGCCCAGGCGACCCTCGCCGCGCTGAGGTCCCGTCTTGCGCTAAACGCCTCCGTGCGCCGCGACGGAGAGTGGAAGACCACGCCGGCGACCGAGCTGGTGCCGGGCGACATCGTGAAGCTTTCGCTCGGCGCCGTGGTTCCCGCCGATGTGCGCCTGACAAGCGGTGAAGTTCTGCTCGACCAATCCATGCTGACCGGAGAGTCCGTGCCTGTGGAGGCCGGCGCGGGCGTGCAAACCTATGCGGGGGCGTTGGTGCGGCGCGGCGAGGCCGTCGCCGAGGTGACGGCGACCGGCCCGCAGACCAAGTTCGGCCGCACCGCGGAACTCGTTCGGACCGCGCATGCGGTCAGTTCCCAGCAGAACGCCGTTTTACGCGTCGTGCGCAATTTGGCGGCGTTGAACGGCCTAGTCATCGTGCTGTTGGTCACCTATGCCTCGTTCCTTAAAATGCCGCTCGACGATATCGTATCGCTCGGCCTGACCGCGATTCTGGCGGCGATACCCGTGGCGCTGCCGGCAACCTTCACCCTCGCCGCCGCGCTCGGTGCGCGCCTCCTGGCGCGGCAGGGCGTGCTCCCCACCCGCCTGTCCGCCGTGGACGAAGCCGCGTCCATGGATGTGCTGTGTTCGGACAAGACGGGCACGCTGACCCAGAACGCGCTGACGGTGACCGCCGTTCGCCCGATGCGCGGTTTCGACGAGGCACATGTGCTCACGCTCGCCGCGCTGGCCAGTTCGGACGGCGGGCAGGATCCGGTCGATGGTGCGATCCGTGCGGCCGCCCGGGGAAAGCAAACGCCCGACACGCCGAAGCTGGTCGCATTCGTGCCGTTCGACCCGACGACGAAGATGTCCTCGGCAACGGCGGCGAATGCGAGCGGTGAGCAGCAACGGATCGTCAAGGGCGCTTTCGCGGCGGTCGGCAAGCTCGCTCAACCGTCGGCCGAGGCAACCACTGCGGCAGAGGAGCTCCAGGCGAAGGGATATAGGGTCTTGGCCGTGGCAGCGGGACCGTCGAGCGCGATGACGCTGGCGGGATTGGTCGCGCTCAGCGATCCGCCGCGCGCGGATTCGGCGCAGCTCATCGCCGAGCTTCACGATCTCGGTGTGCGCACCGTGATGGTGACGGGCGACGCGCCGACAACCGCGGCTATCGTCGCCCATGCGGTGGGACTTGACGGTCCGGTCTGTCCGCCCGGCATGATTCCCGATCAGGTCCATGCCAGCCAATATGCCGTGTTCGCCGGCGTCCTGCCGGAGGGCAAATACAAGCTGGTCAAGGCGCTGCAGGCCCGCGGTCACATCGTCGGCATGTGCGGCGACGGCGCCAACGACGCGCCGGCGCTGCGCCAGGCGCAGATGGGCATCGCAGTTGCGACGGCCACCGACGTCGCAAAATCGGCGGCCGGCATAGTGCTCACCGCGCCCGGGCTTGCCGGCATTGTCGCCGGAATCAAGGTCGGGCGCATGATCTTCCAGCGCATCCTCAGCTACACGCTGAACTCGATCACGAAGAAAACGGTGCAGGCGCTGTTCCTCGCGACCGGCCTGATCATGACCGGACACGCCATCCTGACGCCCTTCCTGATGGTCCTCATCATGATCACGGGCGATTTCCTCGGCATGGCGCTGACGACCGACAATGTCAGGCCGTCGCCGGCACCGAACGTCTGGCAGATCGACAAGATCACCGTTGGCGGCGTCCTCGTGGGGCTCGGTGAGCTGGTGTTCTGCACGCTCGTGCTGGCGTTCGGCGCCTATCGGATGGGATTTGGCATCGGCGCGTTGCAAACGTTGGCCTTCATTCTCATCGTCTTTGGCAACCAGGCGACCTGCTACACCAATCGGGATCGCCGGCACTGGTGGTCCTCGCCTCCGAGCATTTGGCTCATTCTTTCATCGGTGGCGGACCTGCTGATCGCCTCGACGCTGGCGATCACGGGAACCGGAATGACGCCCTTGCCGGCATGGGTCGTCGCCGCCGTGCTGGGCGCGGCGATCGTCTTCATGATGACGTTCGACCTGTTGAAGGCGCCGCTGTTCGCCGGCCTCAAGCTCGCCTGACTTTGACGACTGCGACGCCGACGCGCCGCAAGGCAGCAAGGAATGCCGCGCAACGTCCCGGCGGCGACATATGCGTTTGCCCGATCACGATCGATTGCGGCCGATCGCGTCGATCTGGAGGCCCAGGCTGGACAGGACCATTGCCAGCTCTTCACGCCCGATTGTCGACCAGTGCATGGTGCGCAAGGAGATTCTGCGCCCGGACTGGAACGCCAGCAGGCTGGAGATAAGCAACAGCGCTTGAATGCGGGCGGCCGGATCGCTCTCGGGGCTACCGAGGATGCGGGCGACCAATCGCGCCGTGATGTCGACGCCCGGCCGCCACAGCCGCTCATACAGAATCTCGAACGCCGGGCCGGGGTCGCGCAATTCCCGGGCCACGAACTGGGCCCAGCGCTCCGCCTCCTTGGACCCAACCAGAAATCCGGCGAGGGCTCCGATTAGCGCCTTCAGGTGGGTGCGGGCCGTCTCCACCGTGCGATCCTTGTTCAAAGCTTCGGCTGCCTTGGCGGCGGCGACGGCGGTACGGCGGCGATACCGTTCGACAATAGTTTCGGCGCAAGCGCGGTAAAGACCCTCCTTGCCGTCGAAGTAATATTGCAGGGTCGGCAGGCTGACACCGGCCGCCTCCGAAATACGACGCGTCGTCACGGCCTTGAAGGAGGCCTCGCCGAATGCCTCCAGCGCCACGTCGAGAATCCGCTGCCGGGTCTCCTCCCCCTTCCGGTAGCCCGCGCTCGCGACGGCACGGACTTTCGAGCTTTTGGGCACGGCCGTAACGGTTTCGGACATTTTGTCATCCATCGATAGCGCCAGTCCGGTCAGACAGCGGCCAATTTCGGCCTTAAGCCACTGCCAGAACTATGGTTTTAGGCTTCTTGTGGCATCGGTCGATTCAAGCTTGCCAGAAATACTATCGTCTGATAGGTATGTCCACAACCTATCAATTGATAGGTTATTATTTGGATCGCCAAGCGGACACAATCGCTAGCCGCCGAACGCACCCCCAGGAGCTTGAGCCATGAACATATCGATCACAGAGCCGACCGCGGCGGATGCCGGCCAAGCGACGCAGCTTCCCGCCATGTACGGCCGCGTCGACTTTTCGATCACACCGGAGCGCTTCACGGCGTCGCCCGGCGACGAGACCGAGCTTGCGCCGGAGTTTGTCGCGCGGCGACCGGAACTGCTCGTCAACAAAGAGCGGGTCGCGCTGATAAAGGCCTACACCATGCACGGCGACCCGGTCGCCGACGCCTACGCCACGCTAATTCCACAATACGGATTCCAGCGGCTGGTGGCGATGCTCACGGAGGCCTGCGATCGCGGGGTGGAGAACGTGCCCTCCGCTCCGCCGGAGCTCGTTCGGTTCATCCGGAACATGGAACAATTCCCCACCTGGCTCGACGCGAAGCTGATCGAACAAGGCGCCCGGATCGAGCGCAACGCTTACGCCCACCGGGCTCCTTTCATCATCCGGGGCGGTTTGATTGCAACCTTCATGAACAAGTATGCCGCTTTGCCGATGGCGCTGACCGGCGCCTTGTCGAGCAAGTCGGCCGCGCACCGGGTGAACGAGACGGCGATCTTCTTCACGCAGACGGTCATGCCCGACGTGCTCGATCGTCACGGCGCCGCCTTCAAAGCCGCGGCGATGGTCCGCCTCATGCATTCGATGGTGCGGTTCAACATCCTGAGCCGCGGCAATCGCTGGGACGTCAAGACCTACGGCATTCCGATTCCGCAGGTCGACCAGATGCCGGCCGGCCTTATGTCGATTTTCATCATTGCGCGAGAGGCGTTGCGCCAAGGGCGCACGGCGTTCACGCCCGCCGAGCGCGCGCATGTTGAACTGGCCCGTTACCGCTGCTTCCTGCTGGGCTTGCCGCACGATCTGCTCGCGGATACGCCGCAGGTCGTCGTCGACCTGCTGCTGACGCGCCACGCCACGCTACGAAAAGGCTTCGACGACAATTGTGCCGCTCTCGTCCACGCGATGCTTACCGCGGATCTCACGTCGGACCACTCGGTACGCGGCCGCTTGCACACATGGCTCGAGCGCGGATTCACCAAAGTGTTTTTCGTCAAAAATCTCGTGCGTGGCGGTAAAAGCGCGGCGGCCAGGGTCGGAGTCGAAGTCAGCTTGTCCGACTACATCGCCGCCGCCGTCGCCGGCATTGTGATTGCCTCACAGATGACGATCTATGCGATCGCCGCACGCATCCCGGTTATCTGCAATGCAGCCGACCGATCGCTGGTCCGCAAATTAACCAAGCAACTGGCGCGCTACGGGCGCGCGGAATTCACAACGAATGCGGAAGCATATCGCCCTGCACACACTTAGAAACTTTATGAAATAGAAAGTTGCACCGCTGATAGACGCCCGCGCGAGCGCGCGGCAAAACATGACTCCATCACCGCTTACCGATGCGATCGAGCCACGCCGGGATAAACGACCGTCCCGCCGGGTTGAATAACCGCGCCCGCCGTAAGGCGGGCGGGCTCCAAGCGCCCCTTCCCCATAATGTGGAAAACGGTTTCACCGCAGGCGATAAGATAATCGGCAACGATGCGGCGGTGGCACCGCCACCATACCGCCTCCGAACACATTATCGCGCCGCGCCGCTTGCGTCCCTCATCGAGCAGATGCTCGAGACCCGCGTGAAACTGCGCGGTAAGCGCATAATCGGCATAATTATGGAAGCTCTCGTTCTCCCAGAAACCGTTGACATCCTCAGAGGCGATTCGCGCTTTTCCACGAAGACCGCCAAGCGCCGCCATGTGCTCATAGGAAATGTCGAAGGCCGCCAGAGCGCCGGGAAACGTGTCCTTGTTGAACTGCGGATTGGCTCTCGACCTCGGAACCGTTCTGATATCCGCGACAAGATCGATTTCAGCTCCGCTCAACAGCTCGATGAACTCCTCAAGGCTTCGGTTGGAATGGCCGATCGTGAAGAACGGAAGCGTCACCCCGTCGCCTCTACTTGGGTGCGCGCTCAAGGGCGCCGCCCTTGTGGGCCACGATATGATCGGTCTTGTCGCTCTTGATTTCGTACTGGGGATCGTCGTGCGAAGCGTGATGGACGTGACCCTTGTAGCTGAAGTCCGTGATGTGGATGGCAATGATGGTTCCTGCCACGCGACCAGCTTCGGAATTCCAGCTTACATGATCGCCGACCTTGAACCTCCTGGTCATCTTGCGGACTCCTTGCTTCCCGGGGCGAGCACGACGGCAGCCTCGGTCGTCAGCAGTCGGAACGTGAATGTCTCCTGGAAATATAGTTCAACGGCTGTATTGGAATGGCTCCGGTAACCGATCGAGATGTCCTGACCGATATCCAGCTCAAAATCACCACCGCGGGTCGTGACGACGAACCCGCCTTCAATGGCGGGCGCCCAAATAACGCCTCCGTCCACCACACGCTCAATATGGTGAAAGACCGGATAACCCTCGTCGCTTCCGCCGCTGGCGACGGTGTACGCCTCCGCACCGAGTACAAGCGCGTATGGTCCATTGACGCCAGCGAGCCGCAATTGGCTGACCGCCTGCGCGACTGCGCCCGGATAGCCCCTCACATCGGACGGAAGCACAACCGGCGGATTGCTGCTGCCTTCACGAATGCCCTCAATCCCCGCTGCGGCATACCCCTCGAAGACGGAGCGATCTTCAGCAAAGGCGATTTTGCGCGCGGCTTCCTTCACCGGCAACCAATCCGAATCGGTTGCGCCGCGCTCGACGTCGTCAATGGCCTGCCGCGTGAGTTCAAACGGAACGCGCAATTCGACGAGCGCTTTCGCTTCGCGCTGGACAGCTTGGATTCCATCGCCGGGCGCTTGGATCTGATGAAGATGACCGGTGCCGACGGCCGAGAATTCGAGGCCTTTCGGGCCCGGCACGTCCACGACCCGCCGCGCCGCCAAGTGGCGCTTGAGGGTACGCGATGCTTCTTCCTCGATCTGCGCCCACGCCTTGTCGGAGATGGGGGCGAGTTCCCGATGGAGATTATTCATATCCTGCCTCTTTTTTCAGAGAACCAATACCGAGCGAGCCGTCGGGCGTTGACAGTCGCGACGTGGATGCGTCTCCAACCTTGGGCTCTTGGGACGCCAAGCCGGCGGTCGACAGAGCCTCCCCTGCCGCAACATTTTCGAGAAAGGTCGCCGACGGCACAAAAAACAGCGTGCCAGTCACGGCGCGGCTGAAGTCGAGCAGGCGGTCATAGTTGCCCGGCGGTCGGCCGACAAACATGTTCTCGAGCATCTGCTCGATTCTGCGCGGGGTCCGGGCGTAGCCGATGAAATAGGTGCCGAATTCGCCCCTCCCGACGTCGCCGAACGGCATGTTGTCGCGCACGATCTCCAATTGCTCCCCGTCCTCGATAATGGTCGTCAAAGCGTTGTGGGCCGAAGTCGGCTTCACAGCATCGTTTAGCTCGATGTCGGCAAGCTTGGTCCTGCCGATAATTCTCTCCTGATCCTCGATCGGCAGCGCGTTCCACCTCTTCAGGTCATGAAGGTATTTCTGTACGATCACGTAGCTCCCACCCGCGAACGCGGCATCTTCCTCGCCGATGATGGTTGCGTCGAGAGCAGCCCGGCCCGCGGGATTCTCCGTCCCGTCGACGAAGCCGATCAGGTCGCGATTATCGAAGTAATTGAAGCCGTGCACCTCGTCCGCCGTGGCAACGGCGCCGCCGAGCCTTGACATGATCTGTGTCGCCAGTTCGAAGCAAAGGTCCATGCGTGCGGAGCGGATATGAAAGAGGATATCGCCCGGCGTCGAAACCGCGTGATGCCGGCCGCGGATCTCGCGGAAAGGATGCAGATCTTTCGGCTTCGGTGCGCCGAAGAGCCGGTCCCAGGCGTCAGAGCCAAACGCCATGACGCATGACAGCCGCCCCTCGAGATCGCGGAAGCCGACTGCGCGCAAAAGCGCGGCCACATCGCCACACAAGGCGCGAACGGCGGCTTCACTTTCCCGTCCGGAGTTGATCGCCACGACGAGAAAAATGGCGGCCCGCGTGAGCTGGGCGACGACCGGTTGCGGAACAGCGGACGGCACGCTTCACTCCTTGTTGACCTGGGGGTCCTTCATGCAAAGCGCGACCGAATTAGAGGCATCACCGGTCGCGCCAAGCCTCAAGCCCGAGCCCGTCGACGCGAACGAACTCCCGCGCGTTGTGGGTTACGATTTCAAATCCCCGCCGCAAAGCACAAGTCGCGAACAGCAGATCATGAACTCCAGTGGCATAGCCTCGTTATCCAAGCTTGCACGGAGCTCCCCTCACACCCCTCACTTCCATTCGATTATTCCGAGTTATACCGGCGGCATTAAACGCTGACTCGTGTTGGTGTCATCATCCGCGCAGGCGGATGATCCAGTATTCGCTAACACATCGGTGTTGACTGGATCGTCCGCCGTCGCCTTTGCGGACGATGACAGCCATGGATTACTGTTCAATGCCATTGGTATTATTCTAATAATCCCCCTCTCGTCAAAGGACGATCGCGGCGCGCCCCGCGCTGCGGCATCCGAGGCCGGCGAAGCGACGCTAACAAGACCGGGCACGCGGTTCGACCGTGTTGAGCCAAGTGTCGATCGCCCGCGGATAGAGCGGCCACAGCTTGACAATGAAGTCCCAGGCCATCAGCAGCGCACCGATCGCGAACACCACGTCGCCCGGCAGGCGCATCCACTGCCAGAACAGCGTCGCGTTATAGAAATCGCTGCTCCGCGCATAAGCAAGCCCGTGCTCATAGACGGCGATAAGCTGCGGCCAGCCGATCGGGAAGAAGTTGAGCAGGATCCACAGGACGAGGCCGCCATTGTAGAGCCAGAAGGCCCACAGCCCGAGCTTCTCACTGAAGGCGGGACGCTCAGCGTGGATGTAGCGCAGGCAGAAATAGATCAGGCCGATCGCCAGCTCGCCGAAGGCGCCGAACAGCGCGGTGTGCGCATGGTTGAGCGTCAGGAAGGTTCCATGCTCGTAGTAGTTGACCAGCGGCGCGTTGAGCGTGCCGCCGCCGAAGACGCCCGCGCCAACGAAGTTCCAGAAGGCGGCGCCGATGATGTAGGTGTAGGCGAGCCGGTACTTGAACTCCTGGTGCGCGCGGATCAGCCGGTAATGATTGATGGCCTCGATAATCAACAGCACCAGCGGCAATACCTCAATAAACGAGAACAT
>JASHRY010000002.1 GCA_030037105.1 Xanthobacteraceae bacterium | reverse complement strand
ACGCTCGACGGCAACCGCTGCCAGCAGCCCTTCGACACGACGTGGTGCACGACGGTGAAGAATCGCGGCATCCTCATCGCGGTGCTCTACACCGTCTATCTGCCGCTCCCGACCAATTCCTGGTACAATGACTGGATCGCGCCCTTTCAAGATCAAATCAGCCCCAATCTGGAAAGCTGCGCGTCGCCGGGGCTGTTCTTCTCGGTGACCACCGACGGCGATATCACCGCGGCGATGCAGGGGCTGTTTCAGGAGGCGGTTGCGACGGCGCGGCTGACGAACTGACCGAAGCCGAGCGCAGGCCGTCGGCGCGGCGTTGCCAACGCGGCGATGCGGCGCGCCTCGGCGAAGGTGACGATTGCGGCCGAGCTGCGGACGGGCGCCCGGCAATCGTTCAAATGCGAGTCTTGCCGTTAAGCGGCGGCTGACCACGGGGGCGGAAAACCGCTCCGCCATGACGCCGCATTAGCGCGCCATTCGCTGGCGCGTGGTCCAGATGTTGCGGAATCAACCCGCTTACTTCTCTCATGCGCTCGGTCATTGTCTTCGCCGCCCTCGCGCTTGCCGCCAGCGTCATAGTCCCGCGCTACGCCGAGCGAATGCGCGTACATTCGGCGCCGATCGCGCCGGCGGCGGCGCAGCCGGCGGCTTTTGATCCGGCCGCGGCCGCGGCGGCGGTGGATTCGCGGTCGGTCGTCGTGCCGCGCGACGCCCGCGGCCATTTCCGGGTCGACGCCCGCATTGACGGCCTCCCTCTGAGCTTCATGGTCGATACCGGCGCGTCGGTGATCGCGCTGACCGCCGGCGACGCCGCCCGGCTCGGCATTCATCCGGCGCCGAGCGAGTTCGTCGCCCAGGTCAAGACCGCGAACGGCATCGTCAATGCAGCGCCGATCGAGCTCGACATGGTCGAGGTCGGCGACCTTTTCATGCGCGATGTCGCCGCCGTCGTCCTGCCGGACGGATCGCTCGGCGATAATCTGCTCGGCCTGTCGTTCCTGTCGCGGCTCAGGCGTTTCGAATACGACGACGGCAAGCTCGTGCTCGAGCAATAACGCCGCCGCGGCTATGCGGATTGCGCCGCCCCGTTCTCTTGGCGGCGGCTGATCGGCGCACCGTAAGCGACCATTTTGTTTGCGCGTCCTGCCGCAATCGTCGAAATAGCAAGCGAGGGCTGGTGCGGACTTTGCAAGGGGGACCGCGTGACATCCTACGTGCTAGCGATCGACCAGGGCACGACGTCGACCCGCGCCATGCTGTTCCGCGCCGATACATCGGTCGCAGCCTTTGCCCAGCAAGAGTTTCCGCAGCATTTCCCGGCCGACGGCGAGGTCGAGCACGAGCCCGAAGATCTGTGGGCGACGACGCTCGCGACCTGCCGCGACGCCCTGCGTGCCGCCGGCGCCGCGGCCAAGGACGTCGCCGCCATCGGCATCGCCAATCAACGCGAGACCACGCTGCTATGGCATCGGGCGAGCGGACGCCCGGTTCATCGAGCGATCGTCTGGCAGGACCGGCGCACCGCCGATCTGTGCGCGTGGCTCAAGGCCCGCGGCCATGAGCCCATGGTCGCGGCGAAAACCGGGCTCGTGCTCGACCCGTATTTTTCTGGCACCAAGCTCGCTTGGCTCCTGCGTTCCGCCCCGAACGTCGCCGACCTCGCAGGGCGCGGCGAGCTCGCGTTCGGAACCGTCGATACCTATCTGCTGTGGCGATTGACCGGCGGCAAAGTCCACGCCACCGACGCGACCAATGCATCGCGCACGCTTCTGTTCGATATCCACGAAGGCCGTTGGGACGATGAGCTGTTGGCGATGCTCGGCATCCCGAAAGCCGTGCTGCCGCAGGTCCTCGATTCGTCCGCCGCATTCGGCTCGACCGATCCCGAACTGTTCGGCGCCGCAATTCCCATCTGCGGCATCGCCGGCGACCAGCAGGCGGCGCTGATCGGCCAGGCCTGTTTCGCGCCGGGCATGCTCAAGGCCACCTACGGCACCGGATGCTTCGCTCTCCTCAATACCGGCCGCACGCCCGTCGCCTCCAAAAACCGGCTGCTCGCGACCATCGCCTACCAGCTCGACGGGACGCGCGTTTACGCGCTCGAAGGCTCGATCTTCGTCGCCGGAGCGGCGGTCCAATGGCTGCGCGACGGCCTGCGCATCGTGCCAAGCGCGGAGGAAACCGGCGCGCTCGCCGCGGCGGCGGACGCCACGCAGGAGGTCGTCCTCGTTCCGGCGTTCGTCGGATTGGGCGCGCCCTATTGGCGGGCGGACGTGCGCGGCGCGCTGTTCGGCCTGACGCGCGCCACCGGGCCGCGCGAATTGGCGCAAGCCGCGCTCGAGAGCGTCTGCTTCCAGACCGCTGATCTGCTCGCGGCCATGCAGGCGGATTGGCCGCAGGCCGGGAGTGCGCTCAAGATTTTGCGCGTCGACGGCGGAATGGCCGCTTCCGACTGGGCGATGCAACGCCTCGCCGATGTGCTGGAGAGAACGATAGACCGCCCGCAAATCCGGGAGACGACGGCGCTCGGGGCCGCCTATCTCGCCGGCCTCCACGCCGGCTTCTTTCCCGAGCCGGACCGCTTTGTCGATCATTGGCGGTTGGAGCGCCGATTCACGCCGCACATGGACTCCGGCACCCGCGAACGAAAGCTGGCGGCATGGGCGGCGGCCGTGCGTCGGCTGCTGTAAAACCCGGCCCGGTCGCCGACGGACCGATATTTTTCGCCGGCGGAAGAATGAGCGGATGAATTGCGGCGGATGAATGCGCAAATGAATTCATGTATTCTTGCTGATCTGATCTATAGGCGTTTCGCGCAAGGCGCGGGTGTAGCTCAATGGTAGAGCAGAAGCCTTCCAAGCTTATGACGAGGGTTCGATTCCCTTCACCCGCTCCAATTCTTTCAAAACGCGTGACGATTTTGGCGACGCTCCTGCGGCGCGATCCATCCGCAAGATGATTTGCGGCCGTGGCGGCCGTGCTTCGGGTTTGGTCGCAAGGTA
>JASHRY010000150.1 GCA_030037105.1 Xanthobacteraceae bacterium | reverse complement strand
GGCTCTGCCGCCTCCTCACCGCGGGCAACCTCAAGGCCAAGAAGGGCGAATGCCATCTCGCCTTCGAGGACATTCTCGCCGCGGACGCGGGGCAGATCTTCATTGCGATCCCCCCGCCGACGCTGTTTTCAGTTTCCGCATCCTCCTCTGCCGCGCGGGGGAGGACGACAGCTTTCGCCGCGCGGCTTTCCGTCCTGGCGCGCGCGGCGCCGGGCCGCACGTTCCTCGCCGGCGTGCATCATTATCGCGGCGACGAGCCGCGCCGGCTCGGGCTTCTCGACGAGCTTGGCGCGCGCATGAATGCGCCGCTCGTCGCCGTCAACGACGTTTATTATCACGCGCCGGAACGCCGGCCGCTCGCCGACGTGCTCACCTGCATCCGCGAGAAGCGCACCATCGCCGAAGCGGGCCTGCGGCTTGCGGTCAATGCCGAGCGGCACCTGAAGCCGCCGGCGGAGATGGCGCGGCTGTTCGCCGGCTTTCCCGAGGCGATCGCCCGCACCGTCAAGATCGCCGCAGCCTGCAGCTTTTCGCTCGACGCGCTCCAATACGAATATCCCGACGAGCCGGTGCCGCCGGGCAAGACCGCCCAGCAGCATCTCGAGGACCTGACCTGGGCGGGCGCCGCGAAACGCTATCCCGGAGATCGGTTTCCGGACGGCGTTCCAGCGGAGGTCGAACAAAGGCTGCAGGAGGAACTCGCGCTCATCGCCAAGCTCGGCTACGCCCGCTACTTCCTCACCGTCCACGATATCGTCGCCTACGCACGCGAGCAGAGAAAGATTCTCTGCCAGGGACGCGGCTCGGCGGCGAACAGCGCGGTGTGTTATTGCCTCGGCATCACCGAGGTCAATCCGAACGAAAGCAAGCTCCTGTTCGCCCGCTTCATTTCCGCGAACCGCGGCGAGCCGCCCGACATCGACGTCGACTTCGAGCACGAGCGGCGCGAGGAGGTGATCCAGTACATCTACCGGCGCTACGGCCGCGACCGCGCCGCGATCTGCGCGACCGTCGTGCACTACCGCTCGCGCCGCGCCATCCGCGAGGTCGGCAAGGCATTGGGACTGACGGAGGACATCACCGCCACGCTCGCCGGGACGGTGTGGGGCACGGGCGACGAATTGCCCGACGATCACATTCGCCAGGCCGGACTCGATCCGGCCAACCCGGCGATCCGCCAGGCCGTCGCGTTCGCCAACGACCTCACCGGCTTCCCGCGCCACCTGTCCCAGCACGTCGGCGGCTTCGTGCTCACCCGCGAACCGCTCGACGAGACGGTGCCGATCGGCAATGCCGCCATGGACGAGCGCACCTTCATCGAGTGGGACAAGGACGACATCGACACGCTCGGCCTGATGAAGGTCGATGTGCTCGCGCTCGGCATGTTGAGCTGCCTGCGCCGCGGGCTTGATCTCCTCAAGCGGCATTACGGCAAGGATTACGCGCTCGCGAGCCTGCCGCCGCATGATGAAGCGGTTTACGACATGCTCTCGCGCGCCGATTCCGTCGGCGTGTTCCAGGTCGAGAGCCGCGCGCAGATGTCGATGCTGCCGCGATTGAAGCCGCGATGCTTCTACGACCTCGTCATCGAGGTCGCGATCGTGCGGCCGGGGCCGATCCAGGGCGACATGGTGCATCCCTATCTGCGCCGGCGCGACGGCATCGACAAGGAGCATTACCCCTCCCCCGATCCGGCGCATGGACCGGCCGACGAATTGCAAGGCGTTCTCAAACGCACCCTTGGCGTGCCGTTGTTCCAGGAACAGGCGATGCAGATCGCCATTACCGCGGCGAAATTCACGCCCGACGAGGCCGATGGGCTGCGCCGCGCCATGGCCACTTTCCGCCACAACGGCAATGTCCATCTGTTTTGCGACAAGTTCATCGACGGCATGACCAAACGCGGCTACGACCGCGAATTCGCCGAGCATTGCTTCAGCCAGATCGAAGGCTTCGGCGAATACGGTTTTCCCGAAAGCCACGCGGCGAGCTTCGCGCTCCTGGTCTATGCCTCGGCGTGGATCAAGTGCCGCTATCCGGAGGTGTTCTGCGCCGCCATCCTCAACAGCCAGCCCATGGGCTTTTACCAGCCGGCGCAGCTCGTGCGCGACGCGCGGGCGCACGGCGTCGAGGTGCGCGGGGTGGATGTCAATTTCAGCGATTGGGACTGCACGCTGGAGCCGGCCTCGCCTTCGCCTCCCCCTGAAAGGGGGAGGCCGGGGGCCGAAGGCCACCGGGAGGGGATCGATGGCTCATTTGACCCCTCCCCGGCGCGCCATGCGCGCCGACCCTCCCCTTTCAGGGGAGGGCTGGAGCGCGCCCAGGAAATGCCATCGGAAGGATCGACGGATCGCCATGCCGTGCGCCTCGGCTTCCGGCTCGTTCACGGCCTCAGCGAAGATGAACTGAAGAAGCTCATGGCGACACGCGGCAACGGCTTTTCCTCGATCGAGCGGCTCGCTGCCGTCGCCGGCATGTCCCGCTTCACCATCGAGCGGCTCGCCGAAGCGGACGCGTTCCGCTCTCTGGGGCTTGATCGGCGCGCCGCTTTATGGGCGGCGCGGCGGCTCGACGTGATCGGCATCTGCACCGCGCGCCCGCAACGCCGATCTGCGCCGACGCCTCAGCAAAGCGAGTCGGCATTATCAGAATGTTCCCCTCCCCCTTGTGGGGAGGGGGTGGGGGTATCCCGCTCACCGCTCTATGTGCCGCCCCCCCTCCCCGGGGCCCCCGTCGCGCTTGCGCGACGGGGCAACCCCGACCCTCCCCCACAAGGAGGGAGGGAGCAAATTGAGTCAGCCGCATCGCCAAAGCCTGATGCGGCGTTGCCGCTCCTTGCGCCGCATCTGGACGACGCGCTTTTCTTAGAGCCCTCGGTTGCGCTGCCGCCCATGCCGCTCTCCGAGCACGTCGTCGAGGATTACGTGGCGACCGGCCTGTCGCTCAAAGAGCATCCGGTGCGCTTCTTCCGCGATCGCCTCAGCGCGCTCGGCGCCGTGCGCAACGCCGAGCATCGCCGCGAAGACCTGCCGCAGGATTCGATGGTCACCGTCGCCGGCCTCGTGCTCATTCGGCAGCGGCCGGGCACGGCCAAAGGCGTCGTGTTCCTGACGCTCGAGGACGAGACCGGCATCGCCAACATTATCGTCTGGCCGAAGGTTTTCGCGCAAAACCGCCGCACGGTGATGACGGCGCGCTTTCTCGCCGCGCGCGGCCGCCTGCAACGGGCGGGTCTCGTCATCCACGTGGTCGCGGAAAGCTTTGTCGATCTTTCCGCCGAACTGTCGCGGCTGCGCGACGGCGGCGATCTGTTCTCGCCGAAATTCTCCGGCGGCCCGCCGCCGCAAAATCAGCAACCCGACCGTGAAAATCTTTTTCCGAGCCCGCTTCCCGTCGCGCACCCGTTGGACATTGAGCTTCTGCTCAAGAGCCGCGATTTTCATTAGGCCGTGTTCTTTAAAATGCGGCTCAATGTCCGCTTCGGTCCGCAAGCGACCGAAGTGAAGTAGTGCGTTGCCGCGAAATGACGCGGCGTGCCAAATTCTGCCGTAAGCAGCTGCAGCAAAGCGGCACGCTTGGCACTGCACCGTTCAAGTCCGTCCTATTCCGTGTCTAGACTTCACCCGCGGCCGCGATTTCCTTGAGGTGTTGTCGAAAGCCATAGCTGGCGTCTTGCTGGCGCCGCGCGAGGTAATCGTTGAATCGGACCTGGCTGCGGTAGGACTGGCCATCCTTCATGGCCTTGAGTTGCCGCGCCTCGGTTTCGCGGCAGTCGACGGCAGCGGCGATGATGCCCTCGAGACAATCTTCCGGGAGGAACAGGACGCCGTTGGCGTCGGCCGCGACGAAGTCGCTCGACGTGACCACGTGCGCCCCGATTGTAGCGCGGTTGAAGACATCGGCAGGCCTGGTGTGCAGGCGCTGCGGTCCAGTCGGGAGCGCGCCCAAGCTGAACACCGGAAAGCCGATGTCGGTGAGCTCCTTGCTGTCGCGATGCAGACCCCAGATCACGATACCGGCAATGCCGGCGTCCTTCGCCTCAAGCGCAACGATGTCGCCGATGCAGGCTTCGTCCTGTCGCCCTCCATTGTCGACGACGAGGATTTCTCCTCGCGCCGCGCCGTGGAGGGCTTCGAAAAAGATATCGATGCTTCCTACGTGGCAGACCGGCCGCGCCCGCCCCGAACAGCGCATGGCCGGCGCAAGCGGGCGCAATGCCGACGGCGCGCATCGAATAGGAACGTTCGTCTTCAGGCAGCCGTCCGCGAGGTGCGGCGTCGTGAGGTGGGCGAGCCGGCCGTTCGCTATATCGCTCAAGTCGCTTCTCCTGGGCGCGTGACGAAGCTATCGCTCGCCGTGTGATGACGGCTCTTTCACGATGTCCTCAACGCGCCCGTTCCGACGCGAAGACAAGAGCGTCGTCCAGCCGATCGTTGCCCCAGAACATCTCGGTCCCGACGAAGAAGGTCGGGGCGCCGAATATCCCTCGCGCGCGCGCTTCGTCTGTTTGTTCGCGCAAGCGCGTCTTGATCGGCTCCGACTGGGCCTGTTCGAGAATATCGGAGCTAGGCAGACCCAATGCCGTTAGTATGGACGCCATTTGCTCCGGATGATCGATATCCTGGTCGAGTGCAAAATTAAGCTCCATCACGTTGCGGCAGAAGGCGCCGACCCAGGGCTGCTCGGCGCCCAGCAACACGATCCGCAGGGGCAGAACGCCGCGCCGCGGAAAAACGCTAGGCTTGACCCAGGGTCGAAGGCCGTATTTTCGGCACAGGCGCGCCATGTCTTGCTGCATATAGGCGCCTTTCTCCTTCTGCAGGACGAAAGGCGAGTTCTCCAGCCCCAAAGCGCGAAAAATCGGACCGAGCAGAAACGGTTTCCACGCGATACGGACGCCCAGCCGCCGCGCCTCGTCCTCAATGCGCATGACGCTGAGGTAGCTGTAGTTGCTGCCAAACTCGAACCAGAACTCGATTTCCGGCGATGCCGAGGAGGGCATTGAACCGGTCATGACCCGGCACCTCCAAACCGCGTGGGGACACGCTGCGGATGATGAAGACGGGGTTTAGCCATAGGTCACCAGGCAGCGAATCTCGATGCTTTGTCTGAGGGGCGCGCTTGGCGGGATGTCGGGAAGATCGAAGGCCGAATGGGGTGTGAAGCGAGCGACTCCGCTTACCTGCGAGTCGTATTGCTTGAAGACCAAGGCCTCGTCGCGGTCCATCTCAGGGAAGTAGACCCAGCGGTGGCGCGGCGATTCCTGCATCAGGTAAATCTCGCCGGAGCGATCGGGATAGTGGATGTCAGTGATGACAAGATCTCTCACGCCAATCGAGCGCGCATCGCACAGCGCAAGCGGAGTGTCCATGATCTTACCAGCGATGGAACGCCAGATATTGACGATCGCGAAGCGTTGCACCTTTGACCGGACCGCCGGATCCAAGGGCAGGTTCTCGAACCGCTTCTGCCCCGAGGCCTCGCTGTAGTCATTGTGGACACGTCCAGCCGCGCCAGGGCGGCTACCGTCGCCGTGGCGTCCGAAACTCAGCGCGGGACGTCCAGCCTCTCGCCGACGCAGCAGATGATCGAATATGAACGCGTGATCGGCGCCCGTGACGCGTTTCGCGAGTTCGGCAACTTCGTCATAGTAGCGGCTTCGGATGGCGTCCTCGTCGCCGAAATCCTCAACCGTGGTGGGCGCGTCCCAAAGCTCGAAACCTTGCTCGTGAATGGAGGGCGGCGAGGCCATTGCCCGCGCATCCGCGATCCATACCGGGCACACGCGATATTCGCAGTTCTGCCGAGCGGTGCCGGCCGGCGGCTCGTACATGTAGGTGTAGGGACGCTCGGCGGTCGGCGCGAGGTAAGCAAGTCCGGCTTTGACGCCGGGTAGCCGAGGCGTTGCGGGCGAAAATCCATATCCGGCGTCGCCGGCGCGTCCACGAACGCCTTGGTACGAATCCAGCGCTTGCGCTTGCATGGTTCCTTCCATCGATTTCCGTCGGCACCGACCTTTGCCGGGATGGCAACAGCGTGCGACGCCGCCATCAGAAGCCAGCCCGGCTTGTGGCGCAAACGAGCAATTTTCCCTATTCGCATGCGCGGCAGGAATGTGAACGCGCAGCGGTGAACGCGCCGGGCGGAATTGGAGACGCGAGAAAACGCTATCCCTGGATGACAACAGACTTCGCCTCCTCCGTGATCCAATGCACGACCGCCTCTACTTCGGGTCTTGCGGCGGCGGAGGTTCGAATAAGCCAGTAGGCATGCGAAGTGACAGGTCCCAGGTGTGGGACAATCACCTTCGCCAGGCGTCCGTCGACAAGCGCCGGGTTGACCAGCTCGAGGCGGCCCAGGGCGATGCCTTGCCCGGCAATAGCCGCATGGATTGTCTGATCGTACTGATTGAAACGAAGGACAGCCTTGGGTTTGGCTTCCTCCCAGCCCTGTTTGACGAGCCATTCGTTCCAACGCAGCCACGGGCGGTACTCGCCGTCGAATTCCAACAGGACCTGTGCCTCCAAATCTTGTGGTGTCTGAAGTGCGGAGACGCCCAGAGACGGATGCGCCACGGGCGCCACTGTTTCGCCAAACAATCGGGTCGCGTCGGGCGGCGCAGCTTCGGCCGGGCAGTAGCGGATGGCCAAATCCAGCTCTTCGTTGCGCAGATCGCTGAGCTCGTTACTTGCGGAGATCCGCACGTCGATGTTTGGATGATGCCGCACAAACTCGCCGAGGCGCGGCAGTAACCAAAGACCCGCGACGCCTACGCTGGACGCGATGGTGACCGGTCTCGTCACCGACGTCACGCAGATGTCGCCTACGACGTGCTGTAGCTCCCGCAGGGCGGCGTCCGCAATGCGGAAGAGCCGTTCCCCCTCGCTGGTGAGCGATATCGAACGATGGCCGCGCACCAGGAGCTTCGAACCGAGCACGTCCTCAAGTGCGCGCACTTGCCGGCTCACCGCCGACTGAGTCAGGCACAGATCCTCGGCCGCGAGCGTAATGCTCATGCGGCGACCGACCGCGACGAACCCGCGCACCAGGTCAAGCGACGGGAGCTGCCTCAGCGTGGTCGATAGCCTGGTCAAGCGGTGCCGCATGATCACACTATAACTTCAGTGTGTCTCGGAGACGATGCGCTCCATCGTGTCGGCGCCCTACCGGCCATGCCCTGATGGGCATTGTCGCCACGCCATGACCGTTGAGAGCGCGATCGCTGCCAAGACTTGATCCTCGTCGGCGGCGTAGCGCTGGGGCAAGACGTAGTTGCTGCCAAATGTTCTCGAATCGACATAGGGAGCGATTAAGGCGTGCGAGACCTTTTGCGCGAGCTGCTGTTGCCGCGAAATGACCTAACATGCGGTTCGCGCCGATCTACTGGGCGTCGGCTAGAAGCGGGATGACTTATCTTCGAGTCGTCATCCCGCTCTAGCTTTTTGGTGGAGCATGATCTTTTTGGAAAACCGGTTTCCACTTTTCCGGATCATGCTCTAAATGCCGGAGGCTGACGCATCAGGCCCTTTCCCCACACTCTTCTCCAGCACGCGGGCGAGCCGCTCGGAGAACGCGCGCGCGTCCGCCGGGCGGTCGCCCTCGAGCACCCTCGCCTCGTCGAACAGCAGATGCGCCGCGTCCTCCTTGAAAGCCCGCTCGTCGTCGCCGAGGCCGGCGAGCGCGACGACAAGCGCGTGGCGCGGATTGACCTCCAGGATCGGCTTGGAGACGGCGTTCAGCCGTCCGGCGCCGGCGAGAATTTTCTCCAGCGCCCGGTCGGGACCTTTATCGGGAGCGACCAGGCACACCGCGCTGTCGGTGAGCCGATCCGAGGCGCGCACTTCCGTCACTGCATCGCCGAGCGTGGTCTTCATGAAGATGAGGAAATTCTTGACCGAATCCGGCAGCTCCGATGCCGCTTCGTCTTTCGCATCGGCGAGCGGGATCGCCGCCAAGTCGGCCGTGCCCTGCGTCACCGATTTGAACGGCTTGCCGTCGAACGAACCGCCCGACATGACCCAGAAGCTGTCGACCGGGTCGGACAACAGCAGAACCTCGATGCCCCGCGCGCGAAATCCTTCCAGATGCGGCGAGGATTCGAGCCCCCCGACATGATCGCCGGCGAGATAGTAGATCGCGGTTTGGTTGGTCTTGAGCGAGCCGACATAATCCTTGAGGCTGCGCCAGCCATCGCCCGCAGCGGTGGTCTTGAAACGGGCGAGCGCAAGCAGCGCGTCGCGGCGCTCGAAATCCTCGTAGAGGCCCTCCTTGAGAACGGCGCCGAAAGTCTCCCAGATTTTTGCGTAGGTTTCCGGCGCCTTGTCGGCAAGTCGCTCGAACTCGCCAAGCACGCGGCCGGTCGCGCTCTTGCGGATTGCGGCGAGGAGCGGGCTCTCTTGAATCTTTTCGCGGGAGACGTTGAGCGGCAAATCGGCGCTGTCGACCAAGCCGCGGACGAAGCGCAGATAGCGCGGCAGGATGTCCGCATCGTCGGTGATGAAGACGCGCTTGACGTAAAGCTTGACGCGCCCCTTGCGGTCGGGATCGAAGAGATCGAACGGGCGCGAACCGGGAACGAAGAACAGGCTCGTGTAGTCCTGCCGGCCTTCGGCGTGGAAATGAATCGTCAGCGCCGGCTCGTCGAACTGTCCGGCGATGCTGCGGTAGAAATCGGTGTAGTCCGCGGCCGTGATCCCGGACTTCGGCTTCGCCCACAGCGCCGCTCCGTCGGTGATCTCGGACGGCGGGGCGCCGGGTTTGTCCACGATCGCGATCGGCACCGGCACGTGACCCGATTGCGCCTTGACCAGGCGCTCGACGGTCGCGCGCTCGGCGTAGGATTTTGCCTCTTCCGTCAGATGCAGCACGACGCGGGTGCCGCGGCGCGGCGCAATCACCGGGTCGGCCGGCGCCACGGCGAAAGTGCCCTTGCCGTCGGAGGACCAGACCGCGGCCGTCTCCGTCCCGGCGCGGCGCGAGATCACCTCGACGCGTTCCGCCACCATGAACGCCGAATAAAAGCCGACGCCGAAGCGGCCGATCAGCGCCGTATCCTCGGCGTCCCGCGTCGCCTCGAGCCGATCGAGAAACGCCTTGGTGCCCGAGCGCGCGATGGTGCCGAGCGCCTCGACCATCTCGTCGCCGCTCATGCCGATGCCGTTGTCCTCGACGGCAAGCTGCCGGTTGCCGGCGTCGAACGCAAGCGTGACGCGGAGCCCGGGGTCGTCGCCCAGGAGCGCCGGCGCGGCGATCGATTCGTAGCGCAGCCGCTCGCAGGCGTCGGCGGCGTTGGCGATCAGCTCGCGGAGAAACACGGATTTGTCGGAATAGACCGCGTGCACCATCAGGTGCAGCAGCCTGGCGACGTCGGCCTGGAAAGGCTGGGCCGCGGACGGCCGGCTTTCGTCGGTCACGGTCATGGCAGGTCCCGATTCAATTATTCGGCAGAAAAATTAGGCGAAGATGCCGCCGGTTCAAGACCAGCCGCGTTAAAGCGCGTCCAGGAAAAGTGGGAACCGGTTTTCCGTCCGGACGCGCGACAATACAAAAACTTAGAGCGGGATGACGATTCGAAGATAAGTCATCCCGCTTTAGCGCGCGGACGCGACGTCCGGCGTATGCACGTGCTCGGGCCGGATGCCGACCGCCAGGAAACGCCCGGGAACGCGGCGCAGCAGCGGAAACATCTCGAACATCTTGAACAGCAGCGGCGGCTTCGGCTTTTGCGTGCCGGAGAGCGCGCGGCTGATGATCCGGTTCTGCATGATGAGCTGAAACCGCTGGGTGAAGTGAACCGGCAAGGTCCGCCGCGCCTGGATCGCCTGCAGATCTTCGTTGCCGACCGTGCCGGCCTTGAGCGGCGCCGCGAGGCGGTTGGCGGCGGCGACCGCGTCCTGGACGGCGAGGTTGACGCCGACGCCGCCGATCGGCGACATCGCGTGCGCGGCGTCGCCGATGCAGATCAGTCCCGGCCGCCACCATTGCTTCAGCCGATCGACGGCCACGGTCAGCAGCTTGACGTCGTCCCAGCTTCTCAATTCGGCGACCCGATCGGCGAGATAGGGCGACATTTTCGCCACCGAGTTGCGGAACACGTCGAGGCCGGCCGCCCGCACCCGCTCGATGCCGCCTTTCGGAATGACATACGCGCACTGCCAGTAATCGCCGCGGTTGAGCATGATCATCATCATGCCCGTTTCGATATGACCGAAGGTCTCGGCCTCGTCGCTTTGCTTCCGCGAGAGCCGAAACCAGAGCACGT
>JASHRY010000149.1 GCA_030037105.1 Xanthobacteraceae bacterium | reverse complement strand
CGTTCTCGGCCAGCGCCTTGCCGTTGATGGTGAGGGCGTCGCCGTTGAGCCGCCCGGCTTCCAGCAATTCGTACATCACCGCCGGCAGGCCGCCGGCGCGATAATAGTCCTCGCCGAGATAGTCTCCCGCCGGCTGCATGTTGACGAGGAGCGGCACGTCGTAGCCGATCGTCTCCCAGTCCTCGATCGAAAGCTTGACGCCGATATGTCGGGCGATGGCGTTGAGATGAATCGGCGCGTTGGTCGAGCCGCCGATCGCCGAGCAGGCGACGATGGCATTCTCGAAAGCGGCGCGGGTGAGGAGGTCGGACGGCTTCAAGTCCTCGCGCACGATCTCGACGGCGCGCACGCCGGTCGCGTAGGCGATCTGGCCGCGCTCGCGGTACGGTGCCGGGATCGCGGCGCAGCCCGGCAGCGACAGGCCGAGCGCCTCGGCCATGGCGTTCATGGTCGAGGCGGTGCCCATCGAGTTGCAATGGCCGATCGAGGGCGCCGATTCGGCGACGATCTCAATGAATTCCTTGTAGTCGATCTTGCCGGCGGCATGGTCCTTGCGCGCCTGCCAGATTACCGTGCCCGAGCCGGCGCGCTTGCCGTCGCGGTAGCTGTCGAGCATCGGCCCGCCGGAGAGCACGATCGCCGGCGTGTTCACGGTAGCCGCCGCCATGATGCAAGCCGGCACGGTCTTGTCGCAGCCCACCGTCAGCACCACGCCGTCGAGCGGATAGCCGTAAAGCACCTCCACCAGGCCGAGATAGGCGAGATTGCGGTCGAGCGCCGCGGTCGGCCGCTTGCCGGTCTCCTGGATGGGATGGACGGGAAACTCGAAGGCGATGCCGCCGGCGGCGTGGATGCCCTCGCGCACGCGCTTGGCAAGCTCCAGGTGATGACGGTTGCACGGGCTCAAATCGGAGCCGGTCTGGGCGATGCCGATGATCGGCTTGCCGGAGGTCAATTCCTCGCGGGTGAGGCCGTAATTGAGGTAGCGCTCCAGATAGAGCGCCGTCATGCCCGGCTCGTCCGGATCGTCGAACCACAATTGGGAGCGCAGACGGGTCCGCCGTTGCGGGGCTCGCGAGCCGTTGTTCTTCGTCATCATCGTCTCCGTATATCTCTCCCGCAACGCATAGATATGGCGATTGCCTTTGCCGAACAATTGGGTTGAACTGCTCGGGCCCGTCAGGAGATGCATAAGGCGCCATGCTGAAAACGGTTGCGGCCTTCGATCGCATCGGCGAGGAAAACGCCTTCGCCGTGCTCGCGCTCGATCGCATCGGCGAATTCTTGGCAAATCGCAAGGCGACGTGAGCAATCAACGCGCTTCGCCTCCCTGCGTCAGCCGGAAGCCGACGATCACGACCACAAGCCCGGCGATCTGCGCAACGCTCGGCACCTCGCCGAGCGCGAGAAACCCGATCAAGAGCGTGAACGGGGGGACGAGCGAGGGAAAGAGCACCGCGCGTCCCGCTCCGAGCAGCGCGACCGCGCGGGCAAAGAGATACGTCCCGCCGGCGCCGGTGAGCGCACCCTGCACCACGGCCTGCAGCAGATTCTCGGAAAAGCCCGCGGCCCAGAGATTGTCGAAGCTGAACAGCATGATCGGCAGCCCGGCGAGCGACAACACGCTGGTGATCGTCGCCGCGCGGAAGGCCGCGACCCGCCACAACCGCACCAGCAGGCCGAAGATCGCGAAAAAGCCCCCGGCCGCCACGAACAGGAGGTCGCCGGCAAGGCCGTGCGCGCCCATCGTGCGCAGCGCCTCGGCGCCGATGATGATGAGGCCGAGGACAATCGCCAGCGCCCCGATGATGCGGCGGACGAGCAGCGGTTCCTTCAACACCACCCGCGCCAGGACCAGGCCGCCGAGCGCCGCGCATGAGGGCTGGATGACGGCGCCGTGGCCGAGCGGAACGAACAGAAATCCGAGATAGCTCAAGAGCGCGAGCGGAAGCCCGCCGAACAGCGCGAGCGCAATCGCGCGGCGCCACCCTATTCCGCCGAGATCGCCGCCGCCGTGGGCGGCGAGGGCCGGGAGCAGCGCCAATCCCGGCCAGACGAAACGGTGCAGCGCGATCACGAGCGGCGACAGACCGACGTTGACGCCTTGTCGCGCGACAACGAAGCCAAGCGCCCAGCACAAGGCCGCGCCGACGCCGCAAAGCACCCCTAGTGCCATCGCGGATCCGACCGGCGGAGGCGCGACGCGATCCATTCAGGCGCGGGAGGAGCGGCGATCGGCCGTGGAGGTCGAAACTATCGCGCCCGACCTGCCCAATTGTGCAGGCGCGCAGATTGCATCGGGTAGGATCGCGCGCATCGGCATCATTTTTCTTGTTCCACGGCAAATCGCCAGACGATCTCGTCGTGCGCTTGCAGTTCGAACGTGGCAAAGCTTCGCTCGCCGTAAACGCCGTTGACCCAATATTGCCAGTTCTTCCTTCCCGCTCCGCGACCCTCGTTCTGCACGTCGTCGATCTTGGTGAGGACGACCGCGTCGCCCGCGCCGGTATAGCTGAAGGAAACTCCATGGGGACGCGCGGCCGCGGCTTTCATCGCGTCGAACACCGTCTCGCCTTTCGCCCAGGCAAGATTGCTGATGGTCTTGACGACGCCATCGCCATAATCGACGACGAGGCGAACGGACTGGTCGGCGCCGGCGGCGGCCGGGCCGGCCGCCCGTCCCGGCGCGACGGCGATCAATGCCGCCAGGATGAGGGCGGCGCATCGACCGATGGGTCGCAACGGCAGAAAGTTCGTCATCGCGTCGTTTTCCACGCCCCACGCCGGCGGCGCGGCTCGAACCGGAGCGGATGATGGGCGCCGGCGGCATCGTTGCACAGAAAAGGTCGAGACAGAAGATGGCGTCAGTCGAACGCCTCGGCGTCCGATGCGTCGAGAAGGTCGAGGCCGCCGCAAGCCACCACGCGGCCGTCGTCGAGCCGCACCACGTCGGTGGCGATGCGGCGCACCTCCGCCGCCGTGTGGCTGACATAGACCATCGGCACGCCGGCATTGTCGCGCAGGCGGACGAGGTAGGGAAGAATCTCGCGCTTGTGGCCGGCGTCGAGCGAGGCCAGTGGCTCGTCGAAAAGCAGCAGGCGCGGGTGCATCAGCAAGGCGCGGCCGATGGCGACGCGCTGGCGCTCGCCGCCCGACAACAGACGCGGCCGGCGATCGAGCAGATGGCCGATATCGAGCAGCGCGGCGATGCGTTCGAACTCCCTCGCATCGCGCGGCCGACCGCTCATGCGGCGGCCGTAATCGAGATTCTGGCGCACGCTGAGATGCGGGAACAGCCGGCCTTCCTGGAACACATAGCCGATGCGGCGGCGGTGCGGCGGCACGTTGATTGCGGCGTCGTCGTCGAACAACACCGTGTCGTCGAGGGCGATGGAGCCGCGGTCCGGCGTGAGCAGGCCGGCGATCAAATTGACGACGGTCGTCTTGCCCGCGCCTGACGGCCCGAACAGCGCGGTCGCGCCGCCCGCAGCTTCGAAGCGTGCGGCCAGCATGAAGGTGCCGAGCTGCTTCTCCACGGCGACGGCCAGCACGATCACTCCCCCTGGAAAC
>JASHRY010000148.1 GCA_030037105.1 Xanthobacteraceae bacterium | reverse complement strand
TGCGGCTGTTGCAGGGCAAGGGTCAGCCGATCCGCGCCGACGGGCCGAAATCGCACATCATCGCCAAGGCCGGCACGCCGACGATGGGCGGGCTGATGATCCTCTCCGGCATGCTGGTGTCGACGCTGCTATGGGCCAATCCCGCCAATCCCTATGTCTGGGTGGTGCTCGGGGTCACGCTCGGCTTCGGGTTTGTCGGCTTCTACGACGATTACCTGAAGGTCACGAGACAGACGCACAACGAGTTTCCTGGCCGCACGCGGATCGGCATCGAAGCGGTCATCGCCACGGCGGCCTGCGTTGCGCTGGTCATTCTCGGCCATCCGCCGCTTTCGACGTCGTTGGTGTTTCCCTTTTTCAAGGAGCTGGTGATCAATTTCGGCTGGTTCTTCGTCTTGTTCGCGGCCTTCATCATTGTCGGCTCGGGCAACGCGGTAAACCTGACCGACGGCCTCGACGGCCTCGCAATCGTTCCGGTGATGATCGCCGCCGCGAGCTTCGGCATGATCGCGTATCTCTGCGGCAACTTGGTGTTCGCCGATTATCTGCAGATCCATTATGTGGCCGGCACCGGCGAGCTTGCGGTGGTGTGCGGCGCCGTGCTCGGCGCCGGCCTCGGCTTCCTCTGGTTCAACGCGCCGCCGGCTTCGATCTTCATGGGCGATACCGGCTCGCTCGCGCTCGGCGGCATGATCGGCGCCGTTGCCGTCGCCACCAAGCACGAGATCGTGCTGGCCGTGATCGGCGGCCTGTTCGTGCTCGAGGCGGTCTCGGTTATCGTGCAGGTGGTCTCGTTCAAGCTGACCGGCAAGCGCGTGTTCAAGATGGCGCCGATCCACCACCATTTCGAGCAGCTCGGCTGGACCGAACCGCAGATCGTCATTCGCTTCTGGATAGTCTCGGTGGTGCTGGCGCTGGCGGGACTCTCGACCTTGAAGCTGAGGTAGTTTGGTGTCGTGATCCCGATCACGACCTTTGCCGGTAAAAAGGTCGCCGTATTCGGGCTGGGCGCCTCGGGGCTCGCGAGCGCGAGCGCGCTCCTTGCCGGCGGCGCCGATGTCATCGCCTTCGATGACGATGCCGGGAGCGTGGCCAAGGCCAATGCGGCCGGCATTCCGATCGCCGATTTGCACCAGACGGATTGGACGGAAATCGCGGCGTTGGTGCTGGCACCGGGCGTGCCGCTCACGCATCCGGCGCCGCACTGGAGCGTGCAGCTTGCGCAAAAAGCCGGCATCGAGGTGATCGGCGATATCGAGCTGTTCTGCCGCGAGCGGCGGCGCCTCGCGCGCGCGGCGCCCTTCGTCGCCATCACCGGCACCAACGGCAAGTCGACGACGGCGGCACTGGTCGCGCACTTGGCGGCATCGGCCGGCATGGACGTTGAGCTCGGCGGCAATATCGGCACGGCGATCCTATCGCTCGCGCCGCCGGCGATCGGCCGCGTGCATGTCATCGAATGCTCGTCGTATCAGATCGATCTCGCGCCCACGCTCGATCCGTCGATCGGCATCCTCATCAACCTCAGCGAAGATCATCTCGATCGCCACGGCACGATCGAACGCTACGCCGCGGTGAAGGAGCGCCTGGTCGCCGGCGTGCCCACGGATGGCACCGCAATCGTCGGAGTCGATGATGAATGGTGCCGGACGATCGCTGATCGGCTCGCGCGGTCCGGCAAGCGCGTGGTGCGCATTTCCGTGCGGCGCGAGCTGACCAATGGGCTTTATATCGAGCGGCAGCGGGTCATGCGGGCGAGCGCGGCCGGTGCGTCCGCGGTCGCGGCACTCGGCGGCATCGGCTCGCTGCGCGGGTTGCACAATGCGCAGAACGCCGCCTGCGCTGCGGCCGCCGCGCTGGCGCTCGGGCTTGAGTCGCCGGCGATCCAGGCGGGTCTTCGTTCGTTTCCGGGCCTCGCCCACCGCATGGAGGAAATCGGCCGGCGCGGGCCTGTCCTCTTTGTCAACGATTCGAAGGCCACCAATGCCGATTCGGCGGCGCAGGCGCTCGCCTGCTTCGCCGACATTTTTTGGATCGCTGGCGGCAAGCCGAAAACCGGCGGCATCGAGTCGTTGCGGGCGTTTTTTCCGCGCATCCGTAAGGCGTATTTGATCGGCGAGGCGGCGGACGAATTCGCCGCGACGCTCGGCCCCGGCGTGCCGCACGAGATTGCAGGAACGCTCGACAAGGCGCTCGCATCGGCGGCGCGCGATGCCGCGGCGGCGGCCACAACCGAGCCGGTCGTGCTGTTCTCGCCGGCCTGCGCCTCTTTCGATCAATATCGCAATTTCGAGGTGCGCGGCGACGCGTTCCGCGATCTGGTGCGGGCGCTTCCGGGGTTGGTGGCAAAATAGCCGGCCGAGCCGCCATCCCGGATGGCCGCAGGTGGCGAGTCCGGAATTCCGTCATCACGGGGGTGCCGGGAGCGTGGATTCCGGGTTTGCGCCTCTGGCGTGCTCCGAAACGACGGGCGCCCATTCCTTAATCCCTTGGAAACCATCGGGGTGCCAGGACTAAGGGAGCATGATCTTTTCGGAAAACCGGCCTCGACAACGGATCGGGCCCGGGGCCGGCTTTGCCGGATCATGCGCTGGGCAGGGACTTCTCCCGGGGACACCATGGCCTCGCGCGCGCAACCGACGCTGTTGAGCGAATGGTGGCGGACGGTCGACCGGCTGACGCTGGCGGCGCTCGGCACGCTGATGCTCGGCGGCATCGTGCTGTGCCTGGCCGCGAGCCCGCCGGTCGCCACGCGCATCGGCCTCGACCCGTTCCATTTCGTCGACCGTCAGGTGCTCTTCCTCATTCCCGCCGCCTGTGTCCTGGTCGCGACTTCTTTTCTGTCGCCGCGCGAGATCCGCAGGCTCGCGCTGATCGTGTTCGTCGTCAGCCTCGTCCTGGTTGCGGCGACACCTTATTTCGGCGCCGAGATCAAGGGCGCCCGGCGCTGGCTGGTGATCCTCGGCGTCAACGTCCAACCGTCGGAGTTTCTCAAGCCGGCCTTCGTGATCCTGATCGCCTGGCTGTTCGGCGAATCGGGCAAGCGCCCGGAAATGCCGACGAACACCGTTGCGCTGGTGTTGTTGATCGTCGTCGTCGCTCTGTTGGTGATGCAGCCCGATTTCGGCCAGACGATGCTGATCGCGCTCGTCTGGGGGGCGCTGTTCTATATGGCCGGCATGCGTTTCATCTGGGTGCTCGGGCTTGGCGCCACCGCGG
>JASHRY010000147.1 GCA_030037105.1 Xanthobacteraceae bacterium | reverse complement strand
CGCGCCGCCAAGCTTGAAGGCCTGGGCTGCAAGAGAAAGCGGGTCGAGGATATCCGCTTCGTCCAGGGCAAGGGCAATTACGTCGACGATGTGAAGCTGCCCGGCATGCTGTACGGCGACCTGGTGCGCTCGCCGCACGGCCACGCCCGCGTCAAGAAGATCGACACCGCCAAGGCCGCTTCGGTGCCCGGCGTGGTCGCGGTGATCACCGCCGAGACGCTCAAGACCGTCAATCTCGCCTGGATGCCGACACTCGCCGGCGACGTGCAGATGGTGCTGGCCGACGGCAAGGCGCTGTATCAGAACCAGGAGGTCGCCTTCGTCATCGCCGAGGACCGCTACACCGCGGCCGACGCCGCCGACCTAGTCGAAGTCGAGTACGAGCCGTTGCCGGTCAACGTCGATCCGCTCAAGGCCATGGCGCCGAACGCGCCCGTGATCCGCGAGGACATCAAGGACAAGACCGACGGCGCCCACGGCAAGCGCAAGCATTACAATCACATCTTCTCCTGGCAGGCCGGCGACCAGGCGGCGACCGACGCGGCGTTCCAAAAAGCCGACGTGACGATCAACGAGCTGATCGTCTATCCGCGCTGCCACCCCTGTCCGCTCGAGACCTGCCAGTGCGTCGCCTCCTTCGACAAGATCAAGGGCGAGCTGACATTGTGGGGCACGTTCCAGGCGCCGCACGTCATTCGCACGGTGGGCTCGCTGATTTCCAAGATCCCCGAGCACAAGATTCACGTCATCGCGCCGGACATCGGCGGCGGCTTCGGCAACAAGGTTGGCGCCTATTCGGGCTACATCTGCGCCATCGTCGCCTCGATCGTGACCGGCCGCCCGGTGAAATGGACCGAGAACCGCATCGAGAATCTCTCGACCACCGCCTTCGCGCGCGACTTCCACATGCAGATGGAGATCGCCGCGACCAGGGACGGCCGGGTGACGGCGATGCGCTGCTACACCATCGCCGACCACGGCGCCTTCGACGCCTGCGCCAACGCCACCAAGTGGCCGGCGGGGCTGTTCAGCATTATCACCGGCTCCTACGACTTCCCGACCGCCCATGTGCTGGTCGACGGCGTCTATACCAACAAGGCGCCGGGCGGCGTCGCCTATCGCTGTTCGTTCCGCGTCACCGAGGCGGCCTATTGCATCGAGCGGGCCATGGACATCATGGCGCAAAAGCTCGGCATGGACCCGGCCGAATTCCGCCTGAAGAACCTGATCCGGCGCGAGCAATTCCCCTACACGTCGGCGACTGGCTGGCAGTACGATTCCGGCGACTATCACACCGCCATGGCCAAGGCGATGGAAGCGGTGAACTACAAGAAGCTGCGCGAGGAGCAGAAGGCGAGGCGCGAGGCGTTCAGGCGCGGCGAGACGCGCGAATTGATGGGCGTCGGCGTCGCCTTCTTCACCGAGATCGTCGGCGCCGGCCCCTCGCGCGCCTGCGACATTCTCGGCATCGCCATGTTCGACTCCGCCGAAATCCGCATCCACCCGACCGGCAGCGGCATCTGCCGGCTCGGAACGAAATCACAGGGCCAAGGCCACGAGACGACCTACGCCCAGATCATCGCCACCGAACTCGGACTTCCCGCCGACAATATCACCGTCGAGGAAGGCAACACCGACACCGCGCCCTACGGGCTCGGCACCTACGGCTCGCGCTCGACGCCGGTGTCGGGCGCCGCGACCGCCATGGCCTGCCGCAAGATCAAGGCCAAGGCGCAGATGATCGCCGCCTACATGCTCGAAGTGCATGACGACGATCTGGAATGGGACGTGGATCGCTTCCGCGTGAAAGGCAACCCCGAGCGCTTCAAGACCATGACCGAGCTTGCCTGGGCGGCCTATCACGAGGTGCCGCCGGGCATGGAGCCCGGATTGGAGGCGATCAACTATTATGATCCGCCGAATTTCACCTATCCGTTCGGCGCCTATATCTGCGTCATCGACGTCGACGTCGATACCGGCATGACCAAGATCCGGCGCTTCTATGCGCTCGACGATTGCGGCACGCGCATCAACCCCATGATCATCGAAGGCCAAGTCCATGGCGGCCTGACCGAGGCTTTCGGCATCGCCATGGGCCAGGAGCTCCATTACGACGACGACGGCAACATCACGACGGCCTCGTTCATGGACTATTTCCTGCCCACGGCGGTCGAGACGCCGCACTGGGAGACCGACTGGACCGAGACGCCGTCGCCGCATCATCCGATCGGCGCAAAAGGCGTCGGCGAGAGCCCGAACGTCGGCGGCGTGCCGTGTTTCTCCAACGCGGTCAACGACGCCTTCGCCTTCCTCGGCTCGACCCATATCCAGATGCCGCACGATCATTGGCGCATCTGGACGGCCGCCGACAAGCTCGGCCTGCATGGATAGGCCGGCGTCATTCCGGGGCGTGGGCGAAGCCCGCGAGCCCGGAATCCATATTCACTGCCGCTGTTTGGTGGCGCTGCCGGTGCCGACGCCTTATTTCCGTGATTATGGAGTTCGGGCTCGCGCCTCTGGCACGCCCCGGAACGATGCTGTGCCATGACCCTCAACCGTGAGAACATCTCCGACCGTCTCGCTGCCGTCGGCTACGTCGCCGACCGCGATATCGCCACGGCGCTGTGGCTGATGGAATTCCTCAAGCGGCCGCTGCTGCTCGAAGGTGAGGCCGGCGTCGGCAAGACCGAAGTGGCGAAGGCGCTTGCGGCCGTGCATGCGGCCGAACTCATCCGCCTGCAATGCTACGAAGGGCTTGACCAGAACGCCGCGCTCTACGAGTGGAACTACCAGCGCCAGCTCCTCGCCATCAAGACGCGGGAAGGCATCGGCGAGGATGCCGATGCGATCGAAGAGCACATCTTCTCGGAAAGATATCTGCTGGAGCGGCCGCTCCTTGCCGCCATCCGCCGCGCCACGCCGCCGGTGTTGCTGGTCGACGAAGTGGATCGCGCCGACGAGGAATTCGAAGCGTTCCTGCTCGAACTTCTCTCCGACTTTCAGGTCAGCATTCCGGAGCTGGGCACGATCAGGGCGACGTCGATTCCGCGCGTAGTGCTGACCTCAAACGGCACGCGCGAATTGTCCGACGCGCTGCGCCGGCGCTGCCTCTATCATTACGTCGATTTTCCCGACGTCGACCGCGAAGCGAAAATCATTCTGGTCCGCACGCCGGGCATCGACACCGCGCTCGCTTTGCAGATCGCGCGCATGGTCGCGGCGGTGCGCAAGGAAGACTTGCGCAAGGCGCCCGGCGTCACCGAGACGCTCGACTGGGCGGCGACGCTCGCCGGGCTCGGAATCCACGACCTGCGGCAGGAGCCCGAGGCCGTCTACGAGACCATGATGTGTTTGCTCAAGACGCACGAAGACCGCGCGCAGCTCAACCGTGAGGTGAGCGAACGCCTGCTCGGCAAGGTGGCGTGATGATAAGCTTCTCCCGTCACCCTGAGGTGCGCGCGAGCCTGGAGCAAGCCTCGAAGGGCGACGGCCCCGGCGCCTCGGCCGTCGGCGCGCCGATGCGCCGCCGGCTCGCCGGCTTTGCGCATACCCTGCGCGACAACGGATTCCGGATCGGGCTGGCCGAGACGCGCGACGCGCTCACGATCCTCGCGTCGCCTGCGGCGGCACAGCCCGCGTCGTTCAAGCCCGCGCTACGCGCGCTGTTCTGCGCAACGCATTCCGATTGGCAGCGTTTCGATGAGATTTTTGACGCGTTCTGGCGCGGCAATCGCATGCGACAGCGGCAAATCCTGTCGGGCTCGCCCCAGGCGGGCCGACCCGCGCCGCGGCCGCTCGCGCAAGTGCCGGCGCCGCAGGATGCGCCCGGCCTTCGTGATCATATCGTGCGGCAAAGCGACGCCGATAGCGGCAATTCGGCCACCGGCCGCGGCCGCCGCGAGGGCGCCTCGCGCGCCGAGAAACTGGCGGCGACCGACCTGCGCCATATCGTCGATCCCGATGAGGTGGCGGCGGCCCACGCGCTGGCCGCGCGGCTTGCCCGCGTCATGCGCGCGCGGCTGGTGCGCCGCGAACAGGTGCGCCGGCGCGGGCGGCGCCTCGATCTGCGCCGCACCATGCATCGCAACGTTTCGCACGGCGGCACGCCGATCGAGCTTACTTGGCGGCGCCGCAAGATCAAGCCGCTGCGGCTTGTCGTGCTGCTCGATGCGTCCGGCTCGATGAACCTCTACACCGCGTTCTTCGT
>JASHRY010000026.1 GCA_030037105.1 Xanthobacteraceae bacterium | reverse complement strand
CGTCGCAAAGCTTCTCGAATTTCCAGTTGGTCATCTCCGGCGTCCTCCTCCTCATTATCGTGCTGTTCGTGCCGGGCGGGCTCATGGGATGGATTTACCGGCGCTGGCCTCGGGTGAAGCGGGTGCTCGAATGACGCCGATCCTCGAGATTGAGGCCCTGACCAAGAACTTCGGCGGCTTGCGCGCCGTGAGCGATTTGAGCTTCGTCGTCCGCGAACGCGAAATCCTCGGTCTCATCGGGCCCAACGGCGCCGGAAAAACGACCGTGTTCAACCTGATCAACGGCGTCTTCGCGCCGGATCGAGGGCAGGTGAGGTTTCACGGCGTCGACATCACCGGCCATCCGCCCTACCACATTGCCCGCCACGGTCTTGCCCGCACGCACCAGATCGTGCAACCGCTCGCCGAATTGAGCGTGCTCGACAATTGCACGGTGGGCGCCTGCTTCGGACGCGAGAATCTGTCGCTCGCGCGCGCCGGCGCGGCGGCGCGCGAGGCCGCCGTTTTCGCCGGCCTCGAAGACCGGTTGTCCACTCCGGCGTCGCAGCTCACTATCGCCGGAAAGAAGCGCCTCGAACTGGCCCGGGCGCTCGCCGCGCGGCCGCGGCTTCTCTTGCTCGACGAGGTGCTCGCCGGCCTCAACCCGACCGAGATCGAGCGCATGGTCAAGGTCATTCGCAGCATCCGCGAGCAAGGCATCGCCATCCTGATCATCGAGCACGTCATGCAGGCGATCATGGGCCTTTCCGACCGCATCGTGGTGTTGAACTCGGGGCAGAGGCTCGCCGAAGGCACGCCCGCCGAAATCGCCAACAATGCCGCCGTCATCGAAGCCTATCTCGGCGATCCGGCTCTCGCCGCGACATTGCACGGAGGCGCCAAGTCATGAGCGACGCCATCCTCGTGGTCGAGGACATGACCGCAGGCTACGGCGAGGTGCAAGTGCTGTGGGGCCTGTCGCTCACCGCCTTGCGCGGCCGGCTCACCACTCTCGTCGGCGCCAACGGCGCCGGCAAGACCACGACGCTGCGCGCCGTTCTCGGCACAATCGCGCCGTGGAGCGGACGCGTCATGTTCCAAGGCGAGGACGTGACGCGGCTGCCGGCGCACGTCAAGGCGGCGCGCGGCCTGGTTCTCGTCCCCGAGGGGCGCCAGTTGTTCACCAACATGACGGTCGACGAAAATCTGGAAATGGGCGCATTCGCCAAGCGCGGCGCGCACGGATATTCCGATCGTCTGGAGCGTGTCTTCACCCTCTTCCCGCGGCTCAAGGAACGGCGCCGGCAAAAGGCCGGCACGTTCTCGGGCGGCGAGCAGCAGATGCTGGCGATCGCGCGCGGCCTGATGACCGATCCGGAGATCTTGATCATCGACGAGTTGTCATTGGGACTGGCGCCGCTCTCGGTCTATCAATTGTTCGGGGCGCTGAAAACGCTCAAGGACGCGGGCTTGACTGTGCTGTTGGTCGAACAGAACGTCCATCTGGCGTTTGCGGTGAGCGACTATGCCTACGTCATCGCCGAAGGTCGCCTGTTCACGCAGGGACCGCCCTCCGCGCTTGCGGCCATGCCGGAGATCCGGCGTGCCTATCTCGGCCTCTGACCCGGCCGCACCGCGCGGTTCATGGCCGATACGAATCTGCCGGATTGATCCCGGATTCGCCGTTCCGGGGCCGTGCGCAGCGCGGATACGCTCTCATGACGCTTGCAGCGCCCGCGTCGTATCGTCGAACAATTCCTCGGCCGAACAGCGCCGCGGAATGACCTTCATCTCGAACGCATAATTGCTCATGAGATCGAGCGCCGGCTTGACCGCATCGAAGCCGAACGGAATGAAGTCGATGGCGCCGGCTTTCGGCAGGCCGGCGGCCGTCTTGCCGGCGAGCAGCATGCGGTAAAGCTCGCGCACAATCTCCGGATGCGATGTCGACAGATCTTCCTTGATGACGACCATATGATTGATCGGCACGGTGCCGTGCTTCCGGTACCAATCTTGCGCCGCCGCTTCCGGATCGGGAATGACGCTCTTGAGTCGCGGGTCGGTCGGCATCGCGCCGCCGAAGATCGCCGCGTCGAGCTCGCCGTCGAGGAGCATCCTGGTGATGTCCTTGCCGGCGGCGGCGCGCTCGACGCCCGGCGGATCGCGGAACTCGGCCAAATGGGCGTCCTCGAAAGTCACCCACTTGATCCGGCCGAGATCGAGGCCGTAATCCTTCCAGAGAATGCCGCGCAGCCACACGCCCGTGGTCTGCGAGAACGCGCGCACGCCGACCCGGCGGCCGGGCAAGTCCTGCGGCCGCAGCGTTCCGCGCTCGGAATTATACAGCATCGTGCCGTGCTGGAATCGTCCCATCATCGTGGCCGGCAGAAGCATGAGCGGCTTGTCGTAGGCCTTGGCCTGCATATAGCTGACGATCGCCATCTCGCTCACGTCGAACTTCTGCTCGCGCGCCATCAGGCGGAAAGCGCGGTTGACCGGATTGATCTCGGTAAAGCTCAGTCTCACCCGTCCGGATGCGATCGCCCCATCTTTCAATACCTTGGTGTGCGGATAGGTCCCCAAGCAGGCGCTTAAGGTTTCGATTTGTTGGGCGGCAATCGCGCTCATGCTCCGTCACCCTGCGGGTTCGGTTTGAGTCTATGATCTGCCGAAGCGCTATGCCAGATGCAAGCATTCGATGTAAGGGTGGTCTGCGAGAGGAAGAAGCAATGGTCGCCGTCGTCAACGTCAACGAGACCATCGACCGGCACCCGATCACCGCCTATCAGGCCGGGATCCTCGTGCTGTGCATGTTGGTCGCGCTGGTCGATGGCTACGACACGCAGGCGATCGGCTACGCCGCGCCGGGAATTGCGCGGGACTTGCATCTGCCGATGAAGTTGTTCGGCCCCGTCTTCTCGGCCGGACTCCTCGG
>JASHRY010000146.1 GCA_030037105.1 Xanthobacteraceae bacterium | reverse complement strand
TCTAATACCGGCGGCGTTAAACGCTGACTCGTGTTGGTGTCATCATCCGCGCAGGCGGGATAAAGAAACCCACTATCATAAAAATATCTTCGCCGCCGGGCGACTTTTGCAAAGCCCCCGCCTTCGCGGACGATGACAGGCATGCATGACTGTTCAATGCCATTGGTATAATCGCGATTTGCCGCATTCGTGAAAGCGGTCGGCGCACCGACCGGGGACATGCCTGCCCGCCTGTGCTCACGCCTGCGGCTGCGGCTCCATGGGGCCGGGCTCGGGGCGCGGCCGGTTGCGACCGGCGCCGGCCGTCGGCACTGTCGACGCGCGCGGCGCCGACGGCTCGATCACCGATTCGCGGTTTGGCCGCTTGCCCATGAGCAGGTCCTTGATCTCGTCGCCGCTCAAGGTCTCGAACTCGAGCAAGCCCCTGGCCAACGTTTCAAGATCGGCGCGCTTCTCGGTGAGGATCTGCTGCGCCTGCTGATAGCCGGCCTCGACCAGCCGCCTGATCTCGCTGTCGATCTTCTGCACGGTCGCCTCCGACATGGTCTGCTGCCGGGCGACGGAATAGCCGAGAAACACTTCTTCCTGGTTCTCGCCGTAGGCGACGGCGCCGAGCGCGTCGGAGAGGCCCCAGCGCGTGACCATCATGCGCGCGAGCTTGGTCGCCTGCTCGATATCGGAAGCGGCGCCCGAGGTCACCTTCTCGTGGCCGAAAACCAGCTCCTCGGCGACGCGGCCGCCCATCATGATGGCGAGCCGGGCGGTCATCTGTTCGAGGCTCATCGACAGCTTGTCGCGCTCGGGCAATTGCATCACCATGCCGAGCGCGCGGCCGCGCGGGATGATGGTCGCCTTGTGCACCGGATCGGTCGCCTTGACGTTGAGCGCGACGATGGCGTGGCCGCCCTCGTGATAGGCGGTCAGGAGCTTCTCCTCCTCCGTCATCACCAGCGACTTCCTTTCGGCGCCCATCATCACCTTGTCCTTGGCGTCCTCGAACTCGACCTGGGTCACCATGCGCTTGTTGCGCCGCGCCGCCATCAGCGCCGCCTCGTTGACCAGATTCATGAGATCGGCGCCGGAGAAGCCGGGCGTGCCGCGGGCGATGATCTTCAGGTTCACGTCCGGCGCGAGCGGCACCTTGCGCACGTGCACCTTCAGGATCTGCTCGCGGCCGACCACGTCCGGGTTGGGCACGAAGACCTGACGATCGAAGCGGCCGGGGCGCAGCAGCGCCGGGTCGAGCACGTCCGGCCGATTCGTCGCGGCAATGATGATGATGCCCTCGTTGGTATCGAAGCCGTCCATCTCGACGAGCAATTGGTTGAGCGTCTGCTCGCGCTCGTCGTTGCCGCCGCCGAGGCCGGCGCCGCGGTGGCGGCCGACGGCGTCGATCTCGTCGATGAAGATGATGCAGGGCGCGTTCTTTTTCGCCTGCTCGAACATGTCGCGCACGCGGCTTGCGCCGACACCGACGAACATCTCGACGAAGTCGGAACCGGAAATGGTGAAGAACGGCACGTTGGCCTCGCCGGCAACCGCGCGCGCGATCAAAGTCTTGCCCACGCCCGGAGAACCGACCAGCAGCACGCCGCGCGGGATGCGGCCGCCGAGCCGCTGGAACTTGGCCGGATCGCGCAGGAATTCGACGATCTCCTGCAGGTCGAGCTTGGCCTCGTCGACGCCGGCCACGTCCTCGAAGGTGACGCGGCCATGCGCCTCGGTCAAAAGCTTGGCGCGGGACTTGCCGAAGCCGAGCGCCTTGCCGCCGGCGCCCTGCATCTGCCGCGACAGGAAGATCCACACCCCGATCAGCGCCACGAACGGCAGCCAGGAGATCAACAGCGAAACGAACCAGGGCACGTTCTCGGTCTGCGGCCGCGCCGTGATCGACACGCCCTTGTTGTAAAGGCGCTGGATGAGCGTCGGGTCGCTCGGCGCATAGGTCTGGAACGGACGGCCGTCGGTGAAGGTGCCGTGGATTTCCGGGCCCTGGATCAGAACATCGCGCACGCGGCCCTGGTCGACCTCGTTGAGCAATTGCGAGAACGATATGTCTTGCGAGGTCGTGTGCTGACCCGGGCTCTGGAACAACGTGAACAAAGCGAGCAGCAGCAGGACGATGATGACCCACAGGGCGAAATTGCGAAGATTGGCACTCATCGCATGTCCTCGACCGGCGATCCGCCGGCGCTCGGCGGCTTATTTGTGCCGGCGAATCGTAGCGGCTTCACGTCCCGCATTCTGCAATGTAGGCGTCGACACGCCCCCTGCCAAGGGAAGCCCGGAACGGGTAAGCTGTTTACCGTACTGCAATTTCGTAAAGCGCGCGTTGCCGATCCGGCAATGGTTATCGCCGGCGGGCGGGGGCGCGCGCGATCGTCAGCCGATCGCGGTCGCGCGCGACGAGCGCGCCCGCCAATGTCCGGCGCAGCGACGCCTGCGCATGCCGCAGCGCATCGTAGAGCGATTCGAGCTTGGCCAGTTCGACCGGCCCCTCGTCTCCGGCATGGGCGACAGCGCGACCGAGAAGCCGCAGCGCCACTTCGGCTGGCAAGCCGTTAAATCGCGGGCTGTCGAAGACGATTGGCCCGCGCTCGCGCCAAGGGCCCGGCGCCAAGGCCGCGCGCGCGGCATCGACCGCGAATTCGATCGTCGCTTCGGCGCGCCGCATGCGCAGCGCCAAACGCGCCAGACCGCGGGCATCGAGACCCTCGCGCGCAAGCGCGGGCATCAGAGTTCGCAGCCGCGCGCGCGTAAAGCGCGGATCGCGGTTCGTCGGATCCTCGCTATGGCCGACACCCGCGGCTTGCAGCGTCGCGACGAGCCGCACCTTGGGAATATGAAGAAGCGGACGGACAAGGAGCAACGTAGCCTCCCCGCCAACGGGAAGAACCGAGACGCCCGCCATTCCCGCAAGTCCGGTGAGGCCGCTGCCGCGGGCGAGACGAAAGAGCATCGTTTCCGCCTGATCGTCGAGCGTATGGGCGGTCAGAATATGTTCGCAGCCGGCGCGCGATGCGGCTTCCGCCAGCAATCGGTAACGCGCGATACGCGCGGCTGCCTGCAATCCGGTCTTCGGCTTCCTGCCGCGCCAGTGCAGCGTGCGATGCGGCACGCCGAACCGGCGCGCGAGACGCTTGACGGCCGCCGCCTCGCGCGCCGATTCCGCCCGCAGCCCGTGGTCGATGGTAACGGCAATCAGCTTCGGCGCGCGCTTTTTGCGCCGCTTTGCCCAACGCGCGGCGAGCACGAGGAGCGCCGTCGAATCGGCGCCGCCGGAAACGGCGAGCACAATCCCGCGCAGACCCGCAAGACCATCGAACAGCGCGCTCGCTTCCTCATCGCCAACCGCTGCATCAACAATGGGCACGCTTTTGTTCCCGCTCCACGCCCTGCTTCACGTTCAGCGGAGCGTGCGGATATTTGCGCAGCACTTCGCCGAGCGAGGCGCAGGCCGCTTCCTTTTCGCCCAAAGCCGCGAGCGACTGGCCGAGCCGCAACAGCGCCTCCGGCGCTCTCGCGCTCGTGTCGTACTTCGTCGACACGGCAAGGAACGACTCGGCGGCGTCGCGATATTGTTGCTGCTGGAATAGGCTCTCGCCCAGCCAATATTGCGCTTCCGGCGCCTGGCGATCGCTCGGATATTGGCGCAGGAAGGTGCGGAAAGCGTCCGCGGCGAGCGCGTAGTCCTTGTGCAGAACGTAGCCGTAAGCGAGATCGTATTCGTCCCGAGGCGAGTTGCTCGGCGGCAATGTCGCCTGCATGGCGCCGGTCGCGCTTGGATTGCTCGGCGGCGGCGCCGGCAGTTCAGTGCGTGGCGCCGCTCCGCTTGGAGGCGAAGAGAGCGTCGAGAGATTGAGCGGGGCTCCGGCTTGCCGCGGCCCGGGAGCGGCGCCGGGCGACGCCTCCGCGACCGGAGGCGGCGGCTCCGTCGCGGTCGT
>JASHRY010000145.1 GCA_030037105.1 Xanthobacteraceae bacterium | reverse complement strand
ACGGCGGGTTATGCCTTCGACCAACCAGCCCTCCCCGCTATGCTGCCGAAACGGCAATGGTCACGGAGGGTTCGCCGCGGTGGCGCGGCGTCGGCAATGACAGGGCAATACGCCAATGAGCGCCTCAAATCCTTCAACCGGTGACAATCCGGACCTGCATCATTTTTCCGGCTCGCTCGTGCTGGTGGGTGCCGGCAAGATGGGCGGCGCCCTGCTCGAAGGCTGGCTGCGTTGCGGCCTCGATGCGAACAAGGTCGCGGTGATCGAGCCTTCACCGTCGCCGCAAATCTCCACGCTTGTGAAGCGCGGAATGAGGCTCAATCCGACCGTGCCCGCGCCGACCGACGTCGCCGCCATCGTCGTTGCCGTGAAGCCGCAGGTCGCCGCCAAGGTCATGCCCACGCTCGCGCCGATGATTGCGCCTTCGACGGTCGTCGTGTCGATCATGGCCGGACGGACGCTGCATTTCCTCTCCGGCATGTTGCCGAGCCCGTGCGCTTTGGTGCGCGCCATGCCGAATCTGCCGGCCGCGATCGGCCGCGGCGTCACCGTCGCCGTAGCGCTGCGCGCGAGCGAACCGCAACGCCTCCTCGCGCAGCGCCTCCTCTGCGCGACCGGAACGGTCGAATGGATCGACGATGAGTCCTTGATGGACGCGGTGACGGCAGTATCCGGCTCCGGGCCGGCTTATGTCTTCCTGCTCGCCGAAGCGTTGGCGCAAGCGGGCATCGCTGTCGGCCTGCCGCCGCCTGTTGCGAGGAAGCTCGCGCGGGAAACCGTCGCCGGCTCCGGCGAGTTGCTGCACCGATCGGCGCTCGAGGCCGCCGCCTTGCGCGAGAACGTCACCTCCCCAGGCGGCACGACCGCCGCTGCGCTCGATGTGCTGATGGGCGCAAACGGTCTGGCGCGGCTGATACAGGAAGCGGTTCAAGCCGCGACCCGACGCGCGCGGGAACTCGCGGGCTGACGCGCTCCGCCTTGGAACCGCGGGCGCGCGGGTCTACATTTTCGGTTTGGAAGCCTTGTCGCTTGAGTTTATCCGTTTGAGGAGTTCGGCCATGGTCCGCAGGCCTACCCGCAAGTCCGCACACCCCCGGTCCACTCGTCCTCAGTCTGCGCAGCGGCCGGCCGCCTCGACCCCGAGCAGCGACCGCGACAAGATCATAGCGGCATTCCTGGCGCTTCTCGCCGAGAAGCCCTTCGAGGCGATCGGCTTTGCCGACCTCGCCGGACGGGCCGGCGTGTCGCTCGCGAAGCTGCGCGGCGAGTTTTCTTCGACGCTCGCGATCCTGGCGGCGCATATCAAGGCCACCGACCGCGCCGTGCTCGCGGCGGATTTGAGCGACATCGCCGAGGAGCCCGAGCGGGAGCGCCTGTTCGACGTGCTGATGCGCCGGCTCGAAGTGCTCGCACCGCACCGCGAAGCCGTACGCTCGCTGTTGCGGTCCGCGCGCCGCGACCCGCCGCTCGCCTTCGCGCTCAACAGCCTTGCCGTGCGCTCGCAGCAGTGGATGCTCGCCGCCGCCGGGATGAACGCATCGGGCCCGCGCGGCATCATCCGGGCGCAAGGCCTCGCCGTGCTGTTCGGTTCGGTGCTGCGCACCTGGATCGACGACGAAGACCCGGGGCAGGCGCGGACCATGGCGGCGCTCGACCGCACGCTGGCGCGCGGCCAGCGCTTCGCCGGCTTCCTTGACGATCTGTGCTACATCCCCTCGCGCATCTGCCGGCTGCGAGGCAGCCGGCGCAGACGGCGTGACGATTCCGAGGAATCGGCGGCGGCGTGAGCCGAACCGGGCGATTTATTATCCGCCATCGTCCGGGTATTGCGCCGTTGCCGATCATCAGCGCCATTTGCCGTTCGGCGTGGCTTCAATGTTCTTAAGTTTATCTCCGATCATTTTCAGCTCTATAGTATATTATTATTGGCAATTCGCGTTTTATTAGGTCTTTTACTGAAGATTACCTAAGATGTATTGTGACGCTACAAGCTTAGAACCGCTATAAAGAGAATTTTTTCTTTGCACCCGTATATTGCCTGCGGTAGAGATAATTGCGGTACCTAAGATAGTTGCAGCACCTACCATCTGTCGCCGGACCCTTCCACGATGATCGTCTGCTCCTGCAACGTGCTGACCGACCACGATGTCCGCTCGGCGCTGTCGAGCGAGTCCGCCGTCCCGCGGACCACCGGCGAGGTCTATCACTGCCTCGGTTGCAGCGCCCAATGCGGGCGATGCGCGCGCACCATCCGGCGCATCATGGACGAAGCGCTCGCCACGGCCGGCTCGGCGTGCTGCCCGGCTAACAGCCGCCGTTCCTGATCTTTCACTCCATCACCGGCTGTGCACGACTCTACGCTTGTCGCAGGGCGGAACTAGATTATAATTGTTATAATTAAAGACTCGGAGGCCACCAAGCCTCCCCTGCTGCAGGAGCACGGCCATGAGAGGAGAACCGGGAGTCCTTGAATACCTCAACAAGGCGCTCCGGCACGAACTGACCGCGATCAATCAGTATTGGCTGCACTACCGTTTGCTCGATAACTGGGGCTACAAGTCGCTGGCCAAACAATGGCGCAAGGAATCGATCGAGGAGATGGAGCACGCCGACAAGCTGGTTGAGCGCATCATTTTCCTCGACGGCTTCCCGAACATGCAGGTTCTCGACCCGCTGCATATCGGCCAGAACGTCAAGGAGGTGCTCGACTGCGATCTCGCTGCGGAAATGTCGGCGCGGGCGCTCTACGAGGAGGCCGCCACTCATTGCCATGTGGTCAAGGATTACGTGTCGCGCGACCTGTTCGAGAAGCTGATGCACGACGAGGAGGAGCATATCGACTTCCTCGAAACCCAACTCGATCTCGTCGCCAAGCTCGGGCTCGAACTCTATGCCCAGCATCACATCGGCAAGCTCGACGAGAGCCATGACTGACCGAGCGGCGAACGCATCGCGCATCCTGCTCGCGGTTGCAGCTTAAACAAAATCTTAACCCGATCCGTCCTCCCGGGCGGGAATGGGGGTTGCGACCGGCCTTGACACGGCCCGAAGCAAACGCCTCGCGCTGTCACGAACGATCAGGGTTAAGTGTTAAGGTTAAGACCCGTTTAAACATTTGCTGCGAAACTTCGCCTGATCAACGCCGGAGGCCGCGTGCTGCGCGCCCCTGCCGAGGAAAGGACGAAGTCATGGTCAGCGTCAGATTCTTCACTCGCATCAGCGTGGCGGCGGCCGCAGCCGTGATCGGCACGTCGGCATATGCCGCCGACCTTTCGCTCCCGCAGCCGCCGATGCCGTACCAGCCAGCCGAGACCGGCGGCTGGTATCTGCGCGGCGATGTCGGCGTCGGCATGATCGGTAATACCAGCCTCGAATATCTGCCGAATCCGCTCAATCCACCCAACGATTTCGCCTTCCGCGACGCCTCCATGGGCGACACGGCATTCTTCGGTGCCGGCGTCGGCTACGAGGTCAACAACTGGCTGCGCTTCGACGTGACCGGCGAGTATCGCTCCAAGAGCGATTACGATGCGTTCGGCATCTATACATATGGCGGCGGAACGTTCGGCGATTCCTATCATGGGTTCCTGTCGTCCGCCGTCTTCCTGGCCAACGCCTATGTCGATCTTGGAACGTGGTGGTGCCTGACGCCGTTCGTCGGCGTCGGCGTCGGCGGCGCCTACAACATGGTCAGCGATTTTACCGATACCGGAATCGGCACGTCCGGCTCTGGCGTCGGCCCCGACGTCGGTAGATGGAACCTGGCCTGGGCGATCCACGCCGGCCTCGCCTACAACGTGACGCCGACCTTCAAGGTCGAGCTAGCCTACCGCTACCTGAACTACGGTTCGGTCACCGACCTCATCAATTGCGCCGGCGGCTGCAATCCCGACTCATACAAGTTCAACCATCTGTCCTCGCAAGACTTCATGCTGGGAGTGCGCTGGCTGCTGCAGCCGGAGCTGCCGGTAGCGCCGCCGCTGATGACCCGCGGCTGACCCTATCGCGGCTGGGGAGACAACGGCGCGGGCGACCGCGCCGTTTTCTTTTTCCGGCAGCCGGTCGAGCTAACGCTCCATTAAGGTTAATGCCCCATGATCGCGCAATTGTTGGCCGCGAGATGCGCGCGAAAGGATGAAGGGGCGCCGATGCGTTGGGTAAGTTGGGTAATTTGTGCGCTGGCCGCGGTGGCGTTTGCGCCGTGCGTGTTCGCAGCCGACCTCGATGATATTGATGTCCTGCGCGGCTCGGAACCGGTGGGGCTGGCGACGTTCCCGCGCTGGAGCGGCTTCTACTTCGGCGGGCAGTTCGGCTACAGCGACGGCAACGCCGATTTCAGCAATTCCACGCAGGGGCCGATCGCCTACACTTTGCGCAATTCGGCACTGGAGGCGACGAGCGATCCCTCACAGATATCGGTGCTCGGCACCGCCAGCGACGGCGCAGCGGCCTACGGCGGCTTTGTCGGCTACAACACCCAATGGCAGGACGTGATCGTCGGCATCGAGGCCAACTACAGTCACACCAGGTTGTCGCTCGAAGCGTCGAATTCGCCGGTCATACGGACTGGTCTGTCGGACGGCGGGGGCAACACCTACACCGTGGGTATTTCCGGCAGCGGCACGCTGAGGAACCTCGATTACGGTACGCTGCGAGCTCGCGGCGGCTGGATATTGGGCAATTTCCTGCCCTACGGGTTCATCGGCTTCGCGCTGGGGGCAACCGATCTCAATGTCGCGGCAAGCGTGACTGGAACCTGCGAGGCGGGTTCGACTCCGGGATGCTCCCCGTTTTCTTTCGTCAGCACCGCCGGGAAAAATGGGGCTTTGCTGTACGGCGGCACGGTCGGCGGCGGCGTGGATGTTGCGCTCACGCAAAACATCTTTCTGCGCGGCGAGTTCGAGTACACCGTGTTCGCGCCGATATCGGATGTCCTCATCTCGATCATCAGCGCCCGCGTCGGCGCCGGACTCAAATTCTGAGAACGGAGGACGGATCAGGGAAGCGTCTTAAGCCTGATCTTTCCGTCTGTCGTCTGCTCTCCGTCGTCCGCCATCCGACTTGACGCCATCCTTTTCCTTCCGTATGTCGGCGGCGGGACACCCCTCCCCAACGAGGGGCGCCTATCTGGAAGGATAGAGCATGACGAATCCGATACCTGCAGTGCGGCCGCGCGTGCCGCACTTTTCGTCCGGCCCCTGCGCCAAGCGCCCGGGCTGGAATCCGCAAGCCCTCGCCGGCGCCGTCCTCGGGCGCTCGCACCGCTCGAAAGCCGGCAAGGCGAAGCTCAAGCGCGCCATCGATCTCACCCGCGAGATACTTCAGGTTCCCCCCGACTATCGCATCGGCGTCGTGCCGGCCTCGGATACCGGCGCGGTCGAAATGGCGCTGTGGTCGCTGCTCGGCCCACGCCCGGTCACCATGCTGTCCTGGGAATCGTTCGGCGAGGGCTGGGTCACCGACGTCGTCAAGGAGCTCAAGCTCAAGGACGTAACCGTGCGGCGCGCGCCCTACGGCGAGTTGCCCGACCTCGCCAAGATCGATCCAGGAAGCGACATCGTGTTCACCTGGAACGGCACGACGTCGGGGGTGCGCGTCGCCAATGCCGATTGGATCGCCGCCGACCGCGCCGGGCTTGCGATCTGCGATGCGACCTCGGCCGCTTTCGCGCAGCCGCTCGATTGGGCAAAACTCGATGTCGTCACCTTCTCCTGGCAGAAGGCGGTGGGCGGGGAAGCCGCGCACGGCATGCTCATCCTCGCTCCACGCGCAATCGCGCGGCTCGAGAGCTACACGCCGCCATGGCCGCTGCCGAAAATCTTCCGTATGACCAAGGGCGGCAAGCTCAACGAAGGCATCTTCCAGGGCGAGACCATCAACACGCCGTCGATGCTGTGCGTCGAGGACTACATCGACACGCTCGAATGGGCGAAGTCGATCGGCGGAATCGCCGCCCTTCGCGCCCGTGCCGACGGCAATGCGCGGGTCATCGCCGACTGGGTCGAGCGGGTCAAATGGATCGACTTCCTCGCCCGCGACCCCTCGTTTCGCTCCAACACGTCCGTGTGCCTGACCGTGGTCGATCCGGCGATCAGGCGGCTCGCAGCCGACGCGCAGGCGGCGTTCGTCAAAGGAATCGCCGCCGCACTCGAAAACGAAGGCGTGGCGTATGACATCACCTCCCACCGCGACGCGCCGCCCGGGCTGCGCATCTGGTGCGGCTCGACCATCGAGCGCGCCGACGTCGAAGCGCTCACGCTCTGGCTCGACTGGGCCTATGCCAAGGCCCGTGACGCCCTGGCGAAGGCCGCTTGATCCATCGCTCATCCCGTCATCCTGAGGCGGCCGCGCAGCGGCCCTCGAAGGATGAACGGCCCGAGTTCCAGCCGATCACCCTTCGAGGCTCGCTGCGCTCGCACCTCAGGGTGACCGTCCAAAACAACAGGACCAGCCCATGCCTCCCAAAGTCCTCATCTCCGATGCGCTGTCGCCCGCCGCGATCCAAATCTTCAAGGATCGCGGCCTCGAAGTCGAATTCCAGCCCCATCTCGGCAAGGACAAGGAGAGGCTTGCCGAAATAATCCCCGAGTTCGACGGCCTGGCGATCCGTTCCGTGACCAAGGTCACGGCAAAGATGCTCGAGCGGGCGCAAAAGCTGAAAGTGATCGGCCGCGCCGGCATCGGCGTCGACAATGTCGACGTCGCCGCCGCGACCGCGCGCGGCATCATCGTGATGAACACGCCGTTCGGCAATTCGATCACCACCGCCGAGCACGCGATCACGCTCATGCTGTCGCTGGCGCGGCAAATTCCCGAGGCCGACGCTTCGACCCGCGCCGGCAAATGGGAGAAGAACAAGTTCCTCGGCGTCGAGATCTTCGGTAAGACGCTCGGCGTCATCGGCTGCGGCAATGTCGGCGCCAACGTGGCCGATCGCGCGATCGGGCTGAAGATGAAAGTGATCGCCTATGATCCATACCTTTCCGTTGAACGCGCGCGCAATCTCGGCGTCGAAAAAGTCGAGCTTGATGAATTATTGCGTCGCGCCGACTTCATCACGCTGCATACCCCGCTGACCGAAAAGACCCGCAACATCATCAACGCCAAGTCGATCGCCCAGACGAAGAAGGGCGTGCGCCTGATCAATTGCGCCCGCGGCGAATTGGTCGATGAAGCGGCGCTGTTCGAGGCGCTGCAATCAGGGCACGTCGCCGGCGCCGCGCTCGACGTGTTCGCCAAGGAGCCGGCAACGCACAGTCCGCTGTTCGCGTTGCGCAACGTGGTCTGCACTCCGCATCTCGGCGCCTCGACCCGGGAGGCGCAGGAAAACGTCGCGCTGCAAATCGCCGGACAGATGTCGGACTATCTTCTGCACGGCGCCATTTCCAACGCCGTCAACTTCCCCTCGATCAGCGCCGAGGAGGCGCCGAAGCTCAAACCGTTCGTGGACTTGGCGGAAAAGCTCGGCTCCTTTGCCGGCCAGCTCACCGAAACCGGCATCAAGCAGGTGCAGATAACTTACGAGGGGGTGGTGGCGCAGATGAATACCAAGGCGCTTACCGCGGCGGCGGTCGCCGGCCTCCTTCGCCCCATGCTGCAGCACGTGAACGTCGTCTCGGCGCCGGTCGTCGCCAAGGATCGTGGCATCGTCGTCGAAGAAACGCGCCGCGAGGCGGAGGGCGACTATGAGAGCTTGATCACCGTCACGGTGACGACTGACCGCCGCTCGCGACACGTCTCCGGCACCGTGTTCGCCGACGGGCGCCCACGCATCGTCAACATCAAAGGCATCCGCATGGACGCCGAGTTCGGGCCCTCGATGATCTACATCACCAATCTCGACAAGCCGGGCTTTATCGGCAAATTCTCCTCAACCTTGGGCGACGCCGGCATCAACATCGCTACCTTCCATGTCGGCCGCGAGGCGCCGGGCGGCGACGCCATCGCGTTGATCGAAATCGACGGCGAATTGTCGCCCGAAGTGCTCGCCAAGGTGCGCGCGCTGCCGCAGGTGCAGCAGGCCAAGCCGCTGCGGTTTTGACGCGTCGTCGGATGCGACGGTCGCCGGGGCGACAATCTGAAATCGCAATCCACCGCAAATGGCATTCTTAAAGAAATCGGATTGCTGAAGTTTTTGATGCCGCCTGTGCAGGAGGTCAAATACTTAAAAACGCCGGGTATGGCACGGCGCCCCAAGACGCTTGATGCGGCGAACGAGCGATGATGCGACAATCGGCGCGGCCCGCGGCCGGCGGAACCCGGCTCCCGATTGCGGATTCAGCGTAAACTCGACGGAAATTCAAGGATTTGGAGCCTTCGTCGCTTCGCCAATCTTTGGCCACGGCGCCTTGCTTCGCAAGGCGTCATCCAGTATCGGGAACGTGGCCGCGACCGGTTCCGATCCATGTGGGAATTCAACGGCCTCCTGGGGACAGGTCCTCATGGCAAATGTTGTCGTGGTCGGCTCCCAATGGGGGGACGAAGGCAAAGGCAAGATCGTCGATTGGCTGTCCGAGCAGGCCGATATCGTCGTTCGCTTCCAGGGCGGCCATAATGCCGGCCATACTTTGGTGATCAACGGCACCACCTATAAGCTCTCGTTGCTGCCCTCGGGTGTCGTGCGGCCGGGAAAATTATCGGTCATCGGCAATGGCGTCGTACTCGATCCGCGCGCGCTTCTGCAGGAGATTGCCACGCTCAAGAAACAGGGCGTCAGCGTGACGCCCGACAATCTACGCATCGCCGAGAACACGCCGCTCATTCTTCCGCTGCATCAGCAACTCGACATCGCACGCGAGCGGGCCTCCGGCAAGGGAGCGATCGGCACGACCGGCCGCGGCATCGGCCCGGCCTACGAAGACAAGGTGGGCCGGCGCGCGATCCGGCTCATGGATCTCGCCGATCTGCAGGCGCTCAACGGCAAGATCGAGCGGCTGCTTGCGCATCACAACGCGCTGCGACGCGGGCTCGACATGAGCGAGATCGCGCCGCGCGCGCTCTATGACCAGTTGGCGGCGGTGGCGCCGAAGGTGCTGCCCTACATGGATTCGGTATGGTTCCTGCTCGAGGAGCGACGCCGCGAAGGCAAACGCATTCTGTTCGAGGGCGCGCAGGGCGCGCTCCTCGACATCGACCACGGCACTTATCCTTTCGTCACCTCCTCGAACACGGTGGCGGCGCAGGCAGCGACCGGTTCCGGCCTCGGACCCAATGCAATCGGGTATGTACTCGGCATCTGCAAGGCCTACACCACGCGTGTCGGCGCCGGCCCTTTTCCAACCGAACAAACGAACGAGATAGGCAAGACGCTGGGCGAGCGCGGCGGGGAATTCGGCGTGGTCACCGGCCGGCCGCGCCGCTGCGGCTGGTTCGACGCCGTGCTCGTGCGCCAGGCCGTGCGCACCAGCGGCATCCAGGGTCTCGCCCTGACCAAGCTCGACATTCTCGACGGTTTCGATGAAGTAAAGGTCTGTGTCGGCTATCGGCTGGACGGCAAGGAGATCGATTATCTGCCGGCGAGCGAGCACGCCCAGGCGCGCGTCGAGCCGCTCTATGAGACCATCGCCGGTTGGAAGGAGCAAACCGCGCGGGCGCGTTCCTGGGCGGAACTGCCGGCCCAGGCCATCAAATATGTCCGCCGGATCGAGGAATTGATCGGCTGCTCCGCGGTTTTGTTGTCGACCAGCCCGGAACGCGAAGACACGATCCTGATGCAGAACCCGTTCGAGATGTGAAATCGAGATGAAAAACAGCCAAGCCGAGCGTAAGTTCAACCGATGACCGATTATCATCCGCTCATCGCCCAGGCCGTAGAAGGGCTTGAAAGGAACACCGGTGAAGCTCGCCGCGCGCTCTATGAACGGGCGCGCAATGCGCTGGTCGCGCAATTGCGTTCGGTCGAGCCGGCGTTGTCCGAATCGGACATCACCAAGGAGCGTCTGGCCCTTGAAGAGGCGATCCGCAAGGTGGAGGCGGAGTCGGCGCGCAAATCGCGCGTCGAGCCGCAGCGCTCGGCCGCAGTACCAACGCGACCGGGCGCCGGCACGCCAAATCCGCCCGCTTCCGGCGCGCCGGCGCAGCGCGACAGATCGGCTTCGTTTTCCGGCAAAGTGTCGCGGCCAGGGCGAGCCGATGCACGACGGCCCGAACCTGGCGAGGCCGAAGCGCCCGGCCGAGCCGCCGCGCCGACCGCACGCGAGCGACTGTTGAGCGGACGGGTGCCCACGCTGACCCAGGAAGGCGTCAAGGACTTCCGCGATGTCGTCAGCGAGGTGCACGATCTGGGCGCGGCAACGGCCAAAGCCGCGCAATCCGCGCGCGATACCCGCGATTCATACGGAGCATACGGACCGGTCGACGAATCGGCCGCCTCTCCCCACGGGCACTTTGAGCCGCAACAGCTTGACGCCGAGCAGTGGAGCTTCAACCGCGACGATCCGCGGCGACTGCGCAGCCTCGAACCCTCCTACGATGTGGACGATGAACCGACGGTGGCGCCGCAGCCGGCGCGGCCACAACAGCCGCGGGCTATGGCGTCGGAAGATTACCAACAATCGCGGCCTCTGCACCGCTATCGCGGGCTGGCGCAGTTTCTGGCGATACTGATCATTCTCGCGGGATCGGCGGCGACGATATCGTGGCAATGGCCCAATATTACAAAAGTATACCATACAATGATCCGGATGAAATCGAAGCCGCCGAGCCCGACCACGCAGACGCAAGCGCCGGCGCCGCCTAAATTCTCCGGACGGGTTTCCCAAGAGCAAAACGCCGAGCAAGCGCCCGCCGCCGGCACGACGAGCAACGAGACGGCGGCACCCGCGGTGGCGCAGCGCGTGGTGCTCTATGAGGAGGATCCGAACAATCCGCAGGGCAAGCGCTATGTCGGCTCCGTCATCTGGCGTACGGAAACGGTCTCGCCCGGGGCCGGGCTCACGCCGGAACTCGCGGTTCGCGCGGATATGGAGATTCCCGAACGGCAGATGACCGTGACCTGGTCGTTGCGTCGCAATACCGACAAGTCGTTGCCGGCCAGCCATACGATCGAGATCATATTCAAACTGCCGGCCAATTTTCCCGGCGGCGGCGTCGCCAACGTACCGGGTATTCTGATGAAACAGTCCGAGCAGGCGCGCGGCACTCCGCTCGCCGGACTTGCCGTCAAGGTGACGAACGGTTACTTCCTCATTGGCCTCTCCGCCGTGGAAGCAGACGTGCAGCGTAACGTACAGCTCCTCAAGGAGCGCCCGTGGTTCGATATTCCCATCGTCTATGCCAATGGCGGCCGCGCCATCCTGGCGATGGAAAAAGGCCCGCCGGGCGATCGCGCCTTCGCCGAAGCCTTTGCCGCATGGGAAAAGAAATGAACCGATTGACCGCCGCCGCGCCGCTAACGGCGCGGTTGGCGGAGCGGGTTGGGGGTAGACGCAAACATGGGCGCGGCGGATGCGACAGTGCTGAATCCTAATCCGCATGTGACCGTCGCCTCGGCGCTGCGGACGATCGAGGCGGAGCGCGAGGGTTTGACCGCGCTGGCGGCAGCCATGTGCAATGCACTGGGACCTTCGTTCGCCCGCGCCATTGACTCAATTCACCGGGCGCGCGGCCGCGTGATCGTGACCGGCATGGGCAAATCGGGCCACGTCGCCCGCAAGATCGCCGCGACACTCGCCTCGACCGGAACCCCGGCTTTTTTCGTGCATGCGGCCGACGCCAGCCACGGCGACCTCGGCATGATCACCTCGGACGACGTGATGTTGGTACTGTCGTGGTCGGGCGAGACGGAGGAGCTCAAAGACCTGATCAACTATTCGCGCCGGTTCCGTATCGCCCTTATCGCCGTCACCGGCAACGCCGAGAGCACGCTCGGCAAGGCCGCCGACCTCGTGTTGGCGCTGCCGCAGGCGCGCGAAGCCTGTCCGCACAATCTCGCGCCCACGACTTCATCGCTGATGCAGCTCGCGCTCGGCGACGCGCTCGCGATCGCTCTGATCGAAAGCAGAGGATTCACCGCCGTCGATTTCGGCGTCTTTCATCCGCGCGGCAAGCTCGGCGCCGCTCTGAAATTCGTTCGCGACGTCATGCATCCCGGCGCCGCCATCCCCTTGATCGCACGGGGAGCGTTGATGTCGGAGGCGATCGTCGAAATGTCCGCCAAGGGCTTCGGCTGCGTGGCCGTCACCGACAGCGAAGGCAGGCTCGCAGGCGTCATCACCGACGGCGACTTGCGCCGTCACATGCGCGACGACTTGCTGCGAGCCTCGGTTGATGAGGTCATGACGGCGTCGCCGAAAACCGTCCGCCCCGACCAGTTGGCAAGCGAG
>JASHRY010000144.1 GCA_030037105.1 Xanthobacteraceae bacterium | reverse complement strand
CAAACGGATAAACGACGGTGCCCGCGCCGATCGTCGTGACCCCGGTGACATGCACGTGCGCGATCAGCCGCACGCCGGGGCCGAGTTCGACCTGCGGCCCGACCAGACAATACGGTCCGATCTCCACGCCCTCCCCTATGCGCGCGCTATCGGCCACGCGCGCGGTCGGATCGATCGCCATCTAGGCCTCGGTGAGGTACGCGCCGAGTTCGGCTTCGGCGATCAGCGCGCCGCCGACTTTGGCCTCGGCGCGGTACCACCACATGGCGCGGCGCCGCGCCAGCTTGTCGACGTGGTATTCAATCGTGTCGCCGGGCACCGCCGGCTTGCGAAACTTGGCTTTATCGATCGTCAGGAGAAACATCGGGCGCGGCTCGGTCGTCTTCTGCAGCCGCAGCACAAGCACGGCCGCGGTTTGCGCCATCCCCTCGATCACCAGCACTCCGGGCATCACCGGGTTTCCCGGAAAATGGCCGACGAATTGCGGCTCGTTGATCGTGAGATTTTTGCGCCCGATACCGTGTTCGTCCCCGCGTATGTCGGTGACGCGGTCGACCATGAGAAAGGGATAACGGTGCGGCAACAGCCGCAGAATCTCATGGATGTCGGCGGGGCCGACGGCTTCGACGGTCATTCCCCTTCCCCTTCCCCTTCCCCTTCCGGCTTGCCGCGCACCGGCGCAGGCGAGCCGACCCCGGGCGCCGCGGCGGGAGTGTCGGATATCGTTTCGCTCATCGTAACCTGGTCTGCGCCGCCCCCCTTGCCGCCCATCATGACGAAGTCGCCAACGTTCGCATCACCGGATATGACGGCCCGCCCGGCAATCAGGCAGTGCCGTCCGATGACGCAGTTGTGCGCGATTTGCACGAGATTGTCGATCTTGGTGCCCTCGCCGACGATCGTATCCCGAGTGAAGCCGCGGTCGATGGCGGCGTTGGCGCCGATCTCCACGTCGTCCTGAATGATGACGCGGCGGGTCTGCGGGATTTTCTGATGGCCATGCCGGGACGGCAAATAGCCGAATCCGTCCTGGCCGACGCGGGCGCCGGGATGGATGGTCACGCGGTCGCCGATCAGCGCGTTTTGCACCGTGGCACCGGCGCCGATCGCGCAATCGCGCCCGATGGCGACGCCCGGCCCAACCACTGCACCGGCCGCGATCAACGTGCCCGCGCCGATCTCCGCCCCGGGGCCGATCACGGCGAGCGGATCAAGCGTCACGCCGGCCTCGATTCGCGCCGAGGAATGCACATATGCGCCCTCCGCGCCTTCGCTCGCGCCGAACAGCGAAGACGGCCGCAACGCGGAGGGAAACAGCGCGCGCGCCACCGCGACGAAGGCGCGATACGGCTCGTCCGTCACCAGAACGACAATCCCATTTGGCGCCACGGCCTTGAAACGCGACGCCATGAGGCAGGCTCCGGCGCGGGTGACGGCGAGCGCGCCGAGATGTTTTGCATCGTCGAGGAACCCGATATCGGAGGCGCCCGCCGTATCGAGCGGAGCGATGTCGCCGATGCGCCGGTCGAGCGCCGCGTCGGGGTGCGGTTCGGCGCCGGTCAGCGCCACGATCTCGCGGATCGTCAGCTCGCGATTGCTTGCAAAGAAACCCGGCATGCGCTCGGCCGTAATGAGGTCGCAGCCGCGATCAGAAATGCGTTCCGCCGCCAAACTGGAAAAACTGGGTGCGGTCATACCACTCTTTCACCAGCGGATAGGCAAAATCGAAGCGCAACGGTCCAAACGGCGAGTCCCAGATCAGGCTGACGCCGACCGACACGCGCGGGGCCGGGCTGTCGGCATACACCATGGCGCATTTGCAAGGGAAACTGGTGCCGTTGTAAGTGGTTACGTTGCCGTTGATTTCTCCAGTGACCCCCCACGAAGTCGCTCCCTGATAGCCCCATTCCGCGCCGGAATCGACGAATACGGCGCCGCGGAAGCCGGCATCCTTGGGCAGGAAATAGAACGGATATTGCACCTCGGCACTGGCGCCCCAGTACATCGTTCCGCCGAGCGCATCGCCGGCGGTGCAAATGTTTTGGCTTCCCGCCGGACAGGAGGTGACGTCGCGCGGACCGAGACCGGCCGGCTCAAAGCCACGCACGAGATTAGGACCCATCTTGAAGTCGTCGAGAAACCGTATCTGCTGGCCGTCAAGTCCAAACATGTTGCCGGCTTGCAGATGCAGGATGCCGATAAAATCAGAGACGATCTCGTAATAGCTATGGAAGTCCACGACCGAGCGCACATAGGCGACACTGCCGCCAAGACCGGCGAAGTCCTGGCCGACGCTCAGCAGCATACCGCTCGTGGGATGCTTATTGTTGTCGAGGGTGTTGTAGGTCAATCCATAGCCGGCGAGCGAGGTCAGGTAGCCCCCCTGTGCCGCCTGTATGCGGGCGGGCAGAGAGGCTTGATCCGTCAACGCGCCTTGGAAACTGAGGCAGTTCCACTGTTTGCCGGCCGCCTGGGCAGTGGCCACGCCTGCATAGGGCACGCCGGCGGCGGCAGCGGCGGCTATGGCGGCCGGAGTCGGAAATGTCGTGGAAAAATCCGGATTGATGTTGTTGCAATTATCTATCGACGACGACAGGTTGATGTCCTGCCAGTACACCGAATAGCGCAGTTGCAGCGTGAGATCTTCGCGCAGCGGAACGCCGAGACTAAGCGAAGTGCCGATGTTCGTGGTGCCATATGAGAGGTACGGGCTGGCGAGAGTCTGTCGCGCAAACAAACTGGTGCCGAAAGAGAGCCGGTCATCGAGAAAATAAGGCTCGACGAAATTAAGCCCGACGCCGCGAATATACTGCCCGTAGGTGACGGAAGCCTTGGCGAACCGGCCGGTGCCGAGGAGATTGCGTTCGGAAACCGACACCTGCGCCATAAAGCCGTCCGCGGTCGAGTAGCCGCCCATAACCGAAAAGTCGCCGGTCGATTGCTCCTCGACGTCGACATTGATCACCACCCGGTCGGGCGCCGAGCCCGGTTCAGTGGTGATCTTCACCGACTTGAAGAAATTGAGGTTCTTGATCCGCCTCTCGGCGCGATCGATCAAGGCGCGGTTATACGGATCGCCTTCGGCAATGTCGAACTCGCGTCGGATCACGTAATCGCGCGTTCGGGTGTTGCCGCGGATGTTGATACGCTCGATATAGGCGCGGGTGCCCTCGTCCACGACAAAGGTCACGCCGACCATCCGCTTCGCGGCATCGCGGTCGCCGCGCGGCCGCACCGTGGCGAAGGGGTAGCCGTGCTTGGCAATCTCGACGGTGAGGTCCTCGACCGTTTTCTGGACGGCGTCGCCGTTATAGACGTCACCGGCCTTCATCCGCAGAACGGACCGCAGCGACTGCGGATTGACGGCGTGGATATTAGATTGAATGTCGATCGCACCGAAGTGGTACAGCGGTCCTTCCTCGATCGTGAAGGTGACGATGAAACCCTTCTTGGCCGGATCATATTCGCCGGTCGCGGAGATGATCTGCACGTCGGCGTAGCCGTGACTGAGGTAGAAGCGCCGGAGCAGATCGCGGTCGGCCTCGATTCGATCTGGGTCGTAAACGTCCGTGGTCTGCAGGAAGCTGTACCAATGCGAGACCGAAGTCTTAATCACGTCCTTGAGGCGATAGTCCGAGTAGGCGTGGTTGCCGACGAAGACGATCGCCTTGACGCCGGTCTTTTCTCCTTCCTTGATCTCGAAGATCAGGTCGACCCGATTGTTCGGCTGTCGGATGATCTTCGGCACGACCTGGATGTCGAAGCGTCCGTTGCGATGATAGACCTCGATGATGCGTTCGACGTCGGCCTGCACAGTGGCACGCGACAGCGTGCCGCGCGCTTTCGATTGGATTTCCTGCTGAAGTTGCTCATCTTTGATCTTGTTGTTGCCTTCGAAGGCGAGGCGGTCGATGACCGGCGCTTCCGCCACGGTCACGATGAGCCGGCCGCCCGAGCGATTGATGCGGACATCCTCGAACAGGCCCGTGGCGTAAAGGGCCTTTAAGGCGGCGTCGATCTTGGCGGCATCGAGGTGCTCGCCGGGCGCCAGCTTGAAATACGAGCGGATCGTGTCGGCGTCGACGCGGCGGTTGCCTTCGACCACGATGGAGCTTGCGGTCAAGTCGGATTCCGCCGGCGCGCTGACCGCGGGAGCGGCCGCGGCAAAGCCAAGGAAAAGACCGCCGAGGAGCAAGCCGGCAACGACAAGCCCTCGTCTTACCCGCACACACATGTCCATGCGCAAAGCGCCCTCATCCCCTCGTGGCCACCCCCAGGCGAGTTGTTCAGAATCTCCCTCGGCTCTTTCTGCTCAAAGCCCTGGTCTTACGGCGCTTCCCTCACGATTCATGCGTTCACTCATTCGGCGCTGCGCGCCCACGACCCTTCAGGACATCGTCAAATGAACAATGTCATTGAAAGTTGCAAATATCATCAACATGAGGACGATCGCGAGGCCGATGCGGAAGCCGAATTCCTGGGCCCTTTCCGACAGCGGGCGGCCGCGCGTGGCTTCAATCGAATAGAACAAAAGGTGACCCCCGTCGAGCAGGGGGATCGGAAACAGATTGAGCAACCCTATTGAAACGGAAAGAACGGCCGCAAGGTGAATAAGGGCAACGAAACCGATTGTAGCCACTTCCCCGGATATCTGCGCAATCCGGATCGGGCCGCCGAGCTGATCCGCAGCCTCGCGGCCGACGATGACGCCGCCAATGTAGCTCAGCGTCCGGTCGACCACGAACCAAGTCTCCTGCACGCCCATCCAGGCGGCCTGCGGCAACGCCACCGGGTGCAGTTTCAGGTCTTCCGCCGTCATCGACCGGCTGATGCCGAGCAACCCGATACGATGGATGTTGCCGAAATAGTCCTTGACCGCCTTGAGCGCCGGGGTGGCGTTGAGCACCCGTCGCACACCCCCGCGCTCCACCGTGACGGCGAGGGTCTCGCCGGCACTCGTGCTGACAATGCGCTGCATATCGGCAAAGCTGCCGATGGCGCGGCCGTCGATCGCTACGACGAGGTCGCCGGGTTGGAATCCGGCCGCGGCCGCGACGCTGTTCGGCTGCACGGCATCCACCCGGGCGCTCATTGTTTGTTTGCCGTACAGCGTGAAGATCGCGGTAAAAATCACAATCGCCAGAACGAAATTCGCCAGCGGCCCCGCCACGACAATGGCCGCGCGCTTAAGTACGGGCTGGAGCGCGAAACTGCGCGCGCTCTCGCTCGCGTCCATGTTGGCGAGGCGAGAGCCTGTCGTGGCACTCGCCACATTCTCATCGCCGAGAAATTTCACGAACCCGCCGAGGGGGATGGCGGAGATTTTCCAGCGCGTGCCGTAGCGATCGTTGAAACCGACGAGCTCGGGTCCAAACCCTATGGAAAAAACCAGGACTCGCACGCCACACCAGCGTGCAATCAGAAAATGACCCAACTCATGAAAAAAAACGACAAGGCTAAGAACGAACAGAAAAGGAATGACATACTCCGTTACGCCGCCGCCGAGCGCGTGCAAGTGCGACAAAATGTTCGACCCCATGATGTTGCCTACCCCGCGCTTGAGTCCCAGTCAGCCCTAGCTCTAGGATGCCATTGCGGCAATTTCGGGCAAAAGGTCGGCGGCCAACCTTCTTGCGTTATGGTCAATGGCGAGCGCGTCCTCGACGGATTGCGGCTCGGCCATTGCGCCATGCCGCTCCGCTGCATTGAGCGTCGCCTCGACGAGGGCGTGAATACCGCCGAATCCCAGACGCCGGCCGACGAATTCGCGCACCGCGATTTCGTTCGCCGCGTTGAGGACGGTCGGCGCGGCTCCGCCGGCCGCGAGCGCCCGACGGGCAAGCGCCAATGCCGGAAAGCGTATCGGATCAGGCTCCTCGAACGTGAGCGTGGCGAGACGCGCGAGATCAAGTCGCGGCGCCGGCGTCGCCATGCGCGCGGGCCACGCCAGGCAATGGGCGATGGGGATGCGCATGTCCGGCGATCCGAGCTGGGCGACCACGGAGCCGTCGCGAAATTCCACCAGGCCGTGAACCACCGATTGCGGGTGGACGACGACATCGAGCGCTTCCATTCCCAGGGCAAAAAGATGATGAGCTTCGATAAGCTCAAGGCCCTTGTTCATCAGCGTCGCCGAATCGATGGTGACCTTCGGACCCATGGACCAGGTTGGATGTTTGAGCGCTTGCTCCAGGGTCACTTTTCGGATCGCTTCGAGCGGCCAAGTGCGAAACGGCCCGCCCGAAGCCGTGAGCATGATGCGACGCACATCTTCGCGCCGGCCGGCGCCCAGCGCCTGGAAAATCGCGTTGTGTTCGGAATCGACCGGCAGCACCCGGGCGCCGGCGGCCGCGGCCCGCCGCATGAACAATGCACCGGCGCAGACGAGGCATTCCTTGTTGGCGAGTGCGACCGTGGCGCCGCGTTCGGCGGCGGCGAGCGTCGGCCTGAGACTCGTTGCGCCGGTGATCGCGGCCATCACCCAATCGGCGGGGCGCTGCGCCGCCTCGACAACGGCCGCGGCGCCGGCGCCCGCTTCGATGCCGGAGCCGGAAAGCTCCGCCTTGAGTTGGCGATAAGCGTCGGGGTCGGCAACCGCGGCAAACCGCGCACCAAGTTCGCGCGCCAGATGCCCCAGCGCCGCTGCGTTGCGATGCGCGGTCACCGCCTCGACACGGTAGCGGGCGGACTCCCGTCGCAACAGGTCGACCGTGCTCGACCCGATCGAGCCCGTGGCGCCAAGCAGCGTCACCGTACGCGGCACGGGCGCCAGTTCAACCCTCGCCCTGGGCTGTGTCTGCGTCATCGGCTCACCATAGCAGCAAGCCTCTGGCCGGCGCATCCGTTCCCTGACGTACAATTCCGATGATGAGGGCGGCGAGTGCCGCAACCAGGAAGCCGTCGAGCCGATCCATTAATCCGCCATGCCCCGGGATGAGCCGGCCCGCGTCTTTCGCCCCAAAATGTCGCTTGATCGCAGACTCGGCGAGGTCGCCGGCTTGCGCCAGAACTGAGAGCAGCAACGCCATGACCCCTGCCATCCCCAGCTTGCCGATACCACTCGCATAAGCGAGCGCGACGCCGGCGGCAACCCCCCCGGCAAGCCCGCCGACGGCGCCGGCCCAAGTCTTGTTCGGACTGACGCGGGGCCACAGCGCAGGGCCGCCGATCGCCCGGCCGCAACAGAAGGCAAAAATATCGTTACTCCAAATAGTTGCAAGCAGAAATAAAAGCGCCGTGAGACCCCACTCCGGATCGCCCCGCAACAACGTGGGGCCGAAGAATGCGATACCCGCATAGATGACGCCGGCAAAGGCCCAGATTGCGGTTCCCGTCGCGGACGATCCGTCGGCAAGCGGCCGCCCCGCCGACGCGGCGCCGGCGGCCACGGCGCCGATCAGAATGATCATTGTCGCGACGCCGAATTGGTTGAGGCCGGTGAGCGCGAAAGCGGCGAGCAGCGCCGCCAAACCCGGCGCGAGAAGGCGGGGTTCAGCCCGGCCGGCGATGAGACGGGTCCATTCCCAGAGAATACCCCCGGCGGCGAAGACGCACAGGGCGAGGAAAAGCCAGCCGCCGGCATAAGTACATGCCAGGACAATCGGTGCGAGCACGATCGCCGAAGCCGCGCGGACCGTCAGTTTGTTCGCATCGCCCGCCGTGAACATGCTTGCCTGCGCGCTCGCCCCGATAATCGCACGGCGTCACGATCCGGTCCGGGCGATCAACCCGCCAAAGCGGCGTTCGCGACGGCGGTATTCGGCGATGGCGCCCTCGAGCGCGGAGCGGTCGAAGTCCGGCCAGTTGATCGGAACGAAAACAAGCTCGCTGTAGGCTGCCTGCCAAAGCAGAAAGTTTGACAAGCGCTGCTCGCCGCTGGTGCGGATGATGACGTCGGGGTCGGGAATATCGGGGGCGTGAAAATAGCGGGCGAGAAGCTCCGCCGACACATCATCGGCAGCAAGCCGCCCCTGCGCTACCTCGATCGCGACGCGGCGCGCCGCGCGCACGATCTCCTGGCGAGCGCCGTAATTGAACGCCACGACCAGCGTAAGGCCGTCATTGCCCCGCGTCAGATCCTCCGCCTCCTGGAGCAGAAGAAGAATGTCGCGATCGAGATCGTCGCGCTCGCCGATGATGCGCACGCGCACGTTGCTCCGGTGCAATTCGGCAAGATCGTTGCGGATAAAGCGGCGCAACAGACCCATCAGGTCGTTGATTTCCGCCAGCGGCCGCGACCAATTCTCGGAGCTGAAGGAGAAAATGGTCAACACGGAAATGCCGAGATCGCTCGCCGCGCGCACGGTTCGACGCAGAGCCTCCACCCCGCGGCGGTGGCCTTCCACGCGCGGCAGGCCGCGGGCGGCCGCCCAGCGCCCATTGCCATCCATGATGACGGCGACATGCCGCGGTATGTCGAACCGGTCGCTTTGCGCCGGGAGCGACAGCGTCGCCTCGCTTCTCGATCGTGCCGCGTCGCTCAAACCGTCATGATCTCCTTTTCCTTGCTGGCGAGCATCTTGTCGACCTCGACGATCACCGCATCGGTCGCTTTCTGCACCTCGCCGGCTTGGCGATTGTGGTCGTCCTCGCTGATCTTGTGGTCCTTTTCCAGTTTCTTGAGTAGGTCGAGGCCGTCGCGGCGGACATGGCGAACCGCCACGCGCGCCGCTTCGGCGTATTTGTGGGCGACCTTCACGAGCTCCCGTCGCCGCTCCTCGTTGAGTTCAGGAATGCGCAGCCGCAGCACCTGACCTTCGGTGGACGGCGTCAATCCGAGGTTGGCGGCGGAGATCGCCTTTTCCACCGCGTGAACCATGGAGCGGTCCCAGACCTGGACATTGAGGAGCCGCGGCTCTGGAACACTGATCGTAGCAAGCTGGTTGAGCGGCAGATGACCGCCATAGGCCTCGACCTGGACATGGTCGAGCAGCGCGGTCGAAGCGCGCCCCGTGCGCAAACCGCCAAGCTCCTGCTTGAGCGACTGAACCGCTCCCTGCATGCGGTGCTTGAGGTCGTTCATGTCGAATGTCGTCGTGGCCATGGTGCCCTCCGCGATCACCGTTTGAGACCTCCTGCAAGCGGTCGCTTTCAGCCGGACGTGCAATCTTCAGCCGACGGTCGTGAAGTGCCCCTTCCCGCGCAAAACGGTCTCGATCGCGCCGCGCTCCCGGATCGAAAAGACGATGATAGGCATACGGATTTCCCGGGCAAGCGCAAACGCCGTCGCATCCATGATCTGCAAATTTCGGTTGAGCGCCTCTTGATGGTCGAGACGCTCGTATCGCTTGGCGGTCGGATCACGTTTGGGATCGGCGGTATAGACCCCATCGACGTCGGTCGCCTTGAGAACGGCGTCGCAGCCCATCTCGGCGGCGCGCAGAACCGCCGTGGTATCGGTGGTGAAATAGGGATTGCCGGTGCCGCCGGCGAAGACGATCACCATGTCGTCGTCGAGATGGCGCAACGCGCGCTGGCGCTCATAAGTCTCGCAGACTTGCGGCATGGCGAGCGCCGACATGGTGCGGGCGCTGACGCCGGCGCGCTCGATGGCCGCCTCCAGGACAAGGGCATTCATGACGGTCGCCAGCATTCCCATCGCGTCGGCAGTCGGCCGCGACAGCCCATCCTCGGAAATCTGGGCACCGCGAAGGATATTGCCGCCGCCGACCACGACGCCGAGACCTATGCCGAGCGCATGGGCGGCGACGAGATCGGCGGCAAAACGATCGATCGTCGGCTGATCGATCCCGAATTTTTCCGGACCGCTCAGGGCTTCGCCGGAGAGCTTGACGATCACGCGTCGGTAGTTCGGCTTGGCCATGGGAATTTTCCGCCCCTGCAGGTTGGGTCGAGCGCAAACGAAACCCACGCTACTGACGGCGGCGGGTTTTGCTTCGTTCAACCCACCCTACACCTTTCGCCAGCGCCGCGACTCAGGGCGCGCCCGCATTCGTCGCGGCTTCGCTGCCGGGCCTGTCTATCCCCTCGCCGAGCGCATAACGCACGAAGCCGCCGATCCTGATCGGCGCGCCGGCCCTCGCTTCGCTCTCCTTGAGGGCCTGCGCGACGCTTTTCTTGTCGTCGAAGATGAAGGCCTGATCGAGCAGGCAAACCTCCTTGTAGAAGGTCTTGAGGCCCGATTCGACGATCTTGTCGATGATGGCGGCGGGTTTGCCCTGTGCCCTGGCCTTGTCCGCAAGCACATTCTTCTCGCGCTCGACGCTCGCCGCATCGAGCGCCGCAGGGTCGAGCGCCTGGGGATTTGCCGAAGCGACGTGCATCGCCACCATGCGGCCGAAGGCCTTGAGCTCGTCGTTGCGGCCGGCCGATTCGAGCGTCACGATCACGCCGATCCGGCCGAGCCCGTCCGCCACCGAATTATGCACGTAGCTGGCCACGATCCCCTTGCCGACGGAAAGCGCGGCGGCGCGGCGCAGCGCCATGTTCTCGCCGATCTTGGCGATTGTTTCCGCGATCGCGTCGGCGACGGTGCGATCGCCGACGCGGGCGGCGAGGATTTTCTCCACGTCCGCTCCGACATCGAGAGCGACGTCGGCGATCATCTTCACCAGACCTTGAAACAAATCATTGCGCGCCACGAAATCGGTTTCCGAATTCACCTCGACGAGGATTCCCTTGCCCGCCGCGAGCGCGACGCCGATGAGGCCTTCGGCCGCGGTCCGCCCCGCCTTCTTGGCCGCCTTGGCCAGGCCTTTCTTGCGCAGCCAATCGACCGCCGCTTCGAGATCGCCGCCGCTTTCGCCGAGCGCCGCCTTGCAATCCATCATGCCCGCTCCGGTCTTGTCGCGGAGCTCCTTCACCATGCGCGCGGTGACGTTGGTCGGCATTGCCTTTGAAGACCTTCAAATCCGTGATGACGGGTTCCGGGTCCGCGGGCCGTGCCCGCGTTCCGGATTGACGCTCACTCCGCCGCGGCCACCTGCTCCTTGGCGCGGGCAATCCAGCCCTCGACGCGACCGGGTAGCCCGACCTCCTCGCCGATATTATGGGCGGCAATCGGGGAAAGTTCGGCGATCTGCCAGACGTGGAAGATGCCGAGGTCGTTGAGCTTCTTTTCAATGGTCGGGGACACGCCGGGGAATTTCTTGAGATCGTCGGCGACGCCGCGCGGGCCGGACAGCGGCTGAAAGCCGAGCCGATCGGTCTCGGGCGCCAGCTCCTCGACCACCTCGGGCTCGACCAGAGCGCCGACGTCGATACGTTCGCCCTGCGCCCGGGAAATGCCGTCGATCACCGCCTTGGCGACGAGGTCGCAATAGAGCGTGATGGCGCGGCTGGCGTCGTCATTGCCGGGAATGACATAGGTGATGCCGTCCGGATCGCAATTGGTGTCGACAACGGCCGCGACCGGAACCCCGAGACGCCGCGCTTCCTTGATGGCGATGTCTTCCTTGTTGGTGTCGATCACGAAAACAAGGTCGGGGAGCCCGCCCATGTCCTTGATTCCGCCGAGCGCGCGGTCGAGCTTGTCGCGCTCGCGCTGCAGCGTCAGCCGCTCCTTTTTGGTATAGCCCTGCGCCTCGTTGGAGTTGAGCATCTCCTCGAGCGTGCGCAGCCGCTTGATCGAATTGGAGATGGTCTTCCAATTGGTCAGCGTGCCGCCGAGCCAACGCGAATTCACGTAATATTGCGCCGACCTCTTGGCGGCCTCGGCGATCGCGTCCTGCGCTTGGCGCTTGGTGCCGACGAACAGGATGCGTCCGCCTTGCGCCACCGTGTCGCTGATCGCCTGCAACGCCCGGTGCAGCATGGGCACGGACTGCGTCAGGTCGATGATGTGGATGTTGTTGCGCGTGCCAAAGATGTATTCCGCCATCTTCGGATTCCAGCGATGCGATTGGTGGCCGAAATGGACGCCAGCTTCCAGGAGCTGGCGCATGCTGAAGTCGGGCAGCGCCATCAAAGTTCTCCGGTTGTTCCGCCGCGGACCAATGAGCCCGACCGCGCAGCCGGGCACCGGACAGCCGTTTTTTCGGCCAGGTCCGCGTGTGAGATCGCCGGGCTTATATAGATGTGCGCGGCTCGATGCAACGAGTTCAGAGCGCCTCGACCGTCACCACGCCGGTCACCGCCTTGATGGCGCCGGCGATCTGCGGCGACACCTTGAAGCGTCCGGGCAGCTTCACTTCGACCTCGTTGCCATTTTCGAGCATGAGCACCATCGAGACTTCGCCGTCGCCGTGTTCGGCCGCCCCGTTGCGGCCCGATCGCGGCTCGACCGGCTCGAGCCGGCGCGCCACGCCTTCGATCGGCGTTTCGTTGCGCAGGAATACGCGTAAACCTTTCTGCATCTTCGCCGCCGCCTGATCGAGCGGCTCGACGGTTTGGATGCGCGCGCGCACTTCGTCGCCTTGCACTTCCGCGGTGAGCAACAAGAGCACCGCCGCGCCCGGCTCGAGCAGGTCGCGATAGAGCGCCAGGCCTTCGGCGAACAACACCGCCTCGTAATGGCCGCTCGGATCGGACAGTCCGATGATGCCCATTTTGGTGCCGTTCCTGGTGCGCCGTTCGGTGCGCGCGACCACGGTCCCGGCGACGCGGCCGACGCTCGCGCCGGCCTTCACCGCGCGGGAGAAGTCGGACCAGGACTGCACGCGCAGGCGCTTGAGCGCGGCGGCGTAATCATCGAGCGGATGACCGCTGAGGAAGAAGCCCACGGCCTCGTATTCGCGCTGCAAGCGTTCGGCCGGCAACCACGGCTCGACCATGGGCAGGATTATGGGCTCGGCGGCCGCGGGGCCGGCGAACAGCTCCGATTGGCCGAGCGCGGCGTCGTCGTGCGCGCGCTGTGCCGCGGCGAGGATCGAGTCGACCGCCGCGAACACGCGCGCGCGGTTCGGCTCGATGGCATCGAAGGCGCCGGCGGCAACCAGGCTCTCCAACACGCGCTTGTTGACGGCGCGCGGATTGATGCGGCGGGCGAAGTCGGCAAGATCGGCGAAGGGACGCTCGCCGCGGGCGGCGAGAATGCTTTCGACGGCCTGCCGGCCGACGCCGCGCAGCGCCGCCAGCGCATAGTGGATGGTGTTGCCGGCGACCTCGAACGCGACGCCGGAGCGATTGATCGAGGGCGGCTCGACCTTGATGGCAAGCCGTTCGGCCTCGGCGCGGAATTCGGCGAGCTTGTCGGTGTTGCCCATGTCGAGCGTCATCGAGGCGGCGAGGAACTCGACCGGGTGGTTCGCCTTCATGTAAGCGGTCTGATAGGTCACGAGCGCGTAGGCGGCGGCGTGGCTCTTGTTGAAGCCGTAATCGGCGAAGCGCGCGAGCAGGTCGAAGATCGCCTCGGCCTGCCCCGCGTCGACGCCGCCTTTGACGCAGCCGGCGATGAAGACCTTGCGCTGCGCCTCCATCTCCTTGCGGATCTTCTTGCCCATGGCGCGCCGCAACTGGTCGGCCTGGGCCAGCGAGTAGCCGGCGAGCACCTGGGCGATCTGCATCACCTG
>JASHRY010000143.1 GCA_030037105.1 Xanthobacteraceae bacterium | reverse complement strand
GGCGGCGAGCGCCTGCGCCACGGCCAATGTCGGCGCAGAGAGTGCGCGGCGTGCGGGCGTGCGCACCGGCTTGTCGTCGAGCCGCACGAGGTAGCCTTCAGCGACGCGCACGGTCGTAGCTTTGTCGTAGCAGCGCCGGCGCAGGACCGGCCGCGTGGCGCGGCTAGCCGCCTTCACGGGATCGTCCGGAGAATTATTGTCGCACCGCTCGCGCATCAGACTTTAGACCATAGGCGCATTCGCGCTCGGGACACAGCCACGAAATGACCGGCATGACCGGGTCCTGCGGGTTGCACCGATAGATAGAAATTATTAAATATATTCAATTATTTATATGAATCCGCGCGGCCCGCAGGCAACGCCTGGACGCGCCGGCGCGGTCCGCGGCGCCAAGCGCAAGGTCGTTGCGGATCGCACGCACAAAACCTCGTTATGACAAGCACGAAAGGTGGAAATTCGCACCTCGCCCGATTAGTATCCGCGGCGGATTCGGCGACGGGGCCGCGCCGAGGGGCGCGCCGATCCGCGCAGCAGCTTGCGTGCCGCCCGAGCATCGGCGGCGTGCTGCGTGCAAGAGGATTGGAATGAAACCCACCGATATTTCGGCCCCTGACTACTTCCATAAAGTCGTCGATTGTCAGTGGGCCTGTCCGGCGCACACGCCGGTTCCCGAATACATCCGCTTGATCGCCGCGGGCCGCTACGGCGACGCCTACATGATCAATTGGGAATCGAACGTCTTCCCAGGAATCTTGGGACGCACCTGCGACCGGCCCTGCGAGCCCGCCTGCCGGCGCGGTCGCGTCGAGAAGGAGCCAGTCGCCATCTGCCGGTTGAAGCGCGTCGCCGCCGATTTCAAGGGCGACATCCGCGCCCGCCTGCCCAAGCCGGCGGAGAAAAAGAACGGCAAGCGCATCGCGCTCGTCGGCTGCGGCCCGGCCTCGCTCACGGTGGCGCGCGACCTCGCGCCCATGGGTTATGAGTGCGTCATCTTCGACCAGGATGCGCTCGCCGGCGGCATGATGCGCACTCAGATTCCCAAATTCCGCCTGCCGGAAAGCGTGCTCGAGGAGGAATGCCGCTACATCCTCGATCTCGGCGTCGCATTCGTCGGCGAGCGGCGCATCGACAGCATGAAGACGCTGCTCGCGGAAAATTTCGACGCGATCTTCGTCGGCTGCGGGGCGCCGCGCGGCCGCGACCTCGACATTCCCGGCCGCAAGGAAGCGGCCAAGAACATCCATATCGGCATCGATTGGCTCGCCAGCGTCTCCTTCGGCCACGTTCACGCCATCGGCAAGCGCGTCGTCGTGCTCGGCGGCGGCAACACCGCCATGGATTGCTGCCGCTCCTCGCGCCGGCTCGGCGGCGAGGACGTGAAGGTCGTGGTGCGCTCCGGCTTCGAGGAGATGAAGGCGTCTCCCTGGGAAAAGGAGGACGCCATGCACGAGGACATTCCGATCTTCAATTATCTGGTGCCGAAGGAATTCACCCACGACAACGGCCGGCTCACCGGCGTCGTCTTCCAGAAGGTCAAGGCGGTGCGCGCCGCCGACGGTCGCCGCGACCTCAAGCCGACCGGCGAGCCCGACCAACATTTTCCCTGCGACGACGCGCTCGTTGCCGTCGGCCAGGAGAACGCGTTTCCCTGGATCGAGCGTGATTGCGGCATCGCCTTCGACAATCGCGGCATGCCCAAGGTCGATCCACGCACCATGGCCTCGACGCACCCCAAAGTGTTCTTCGGCGGCGACTCCGCGTTCGGACCGAAGAACATCATCTGGGCGGTCGCGCACGGCCACGAGGCCGCGATCTCGATCGACCGGCTCTGCCGCGGCGAGGACGTCAATGTCCGCCCGCCGCCGCAGGTCGCGGTGACGAGCCAGAAGATGGGCCTCCACGAATGGAGCTACGACAACGAGATCGCGCCCGACAAGCGCTACCGCGTGCCGCATCGCGACAAGGTCGCGGCGCTGCGCGACCTCAGGGCCGAGGTCGAGCTCGGCTATGACCTCGACCTCGCCTTGAAGGAGGCCGAGCGCTGCCTCAATTGCGACGTGCAGACGGTGTTCACCGGCCAGCTCTGCATCGAGTGCGACGCCTGCGTCGACATCTGCCCCATGGACTGCATCACCTTTACCACGAACGGCGAGGAGGCGGAGCTGCGCACGCGGCTCAAGGCCCCGGCCAGGAATCCGAGCCAGGACCTCTACATCGGCAACAGCCTCAAGACCGGCCGCATCATGGTCAAGGACGAGGACGTATGCCTGCATTGCGGACTGTGCGCCGAACGCTGCCCCACCGGCGCGTGGGACATGCAGAAATACCTCATCGATATGACCCGCGCGGAACAGGCATGCCGATCCAGAGCGTAAACGACTTCGTCGTCCAGTTCGCCAACGTCAACGGATCGGGTTCCGCGAGCGCCAACGAGTTGTTCGCGCGCGCGGTACTGCGCATGGGCGTCCCGGTCGCCCCGCGCAATATCTTCCCCTCCAACATCCAGGGACTGCCGACCTGGTACGAGGTGCGCGTCTGCGCGGCCGGCCATCTCGGCGCCCGCGGCGGCGTCGACCTTCTGGTCGCCATGAACCCGCAGACCTGGGACAAGGACGTGGCCGCCATCGAGCCCGGCGGCTATCTCTTCTACGATTGCACCAAGCCGCTGCCGGCGGCGAAATTCCGCGGCGACATCAACGTCGTCGGCGTGCCGCTCACCGCCATCTGCAATCGCGAATACGGCGATCCGCGCCAGCGTCAATTGTTCAAGAACATCGTCTATGTCGGCGCGCTTTCGGCGCTGCTCGACATGGATGTCGGCGAAATGGAGAAGCTCATCGCCGAGCAATACCGGGGCAAGGAGAAGCTGTTCGACGCCAACAGGCGCGCGCTCCATCTCGGCCGCGACTGGGTGACGATGAATCTCGACCATCCGATCGGCCTGCGGCTTAAGCGCGCCGACGCCGTCGGCGACCGCATCTTCATCGACGGCAATTCGGCGGCGGCGCTCGGCGCCGTCTATGGCGGTGCCACGGTCTGCGCCTGGTATCCGATCACGCCGTCGTCGTCGCTTGCCGACGCGTTCACCCGCCACTGCCAGCGCCTGCGCGTCGACCGGGAGACGCAGAAGAACAAATTCGCCATCATCCAAGCCGAGGACGAGCTCGCCTCGATCGGCATCGTCATCGGTGCCGCCTGGAACGGCGCCCGCGCCTTCACCGCCACCTCCGGGCCGGGCATTTCCCTGATGCAGGAATTCCTCGGCCTCGCCTATTTCGCCGAAATCCCGGCCGTGATCTTCGACGTGCAACGCGCCGGGCCTTCGACGGGCATGCCGACGCGCACGCAGCAGGCCGACATCGTCTCCTGCGCCTACGCCTCGCACGGCGACACCAAGCACGTGCTGCTGTTTCCCGAGGATCCGGCCGAAGCCTTCGACTTCGGCGCCGCCGCCTTCGACCTCGCCGACCGGCTGCAGACACCGGTCTTCGTGATGATGGACCTCGACATCGGCATGAACCATCGTCTCAGCCGTCCTCTCGCATGGGACGACGGCCGCAAATACGACCGCGGCAAGGTGATGAGCGCGGTCGCGCTCGAAGCCGGCCGGGAATTCGGCCGCTATCTCGACGTCGACGGCGACGGCATCCCCTACCGCACCCTCCCCGGCACCCATCCGAGCAGGGGCTCGTTCTTCACCCGCGGCACCTCGCGCGACCGCTACGCGCGCTACACCGAGGACGGTCCGGCCTACACCGACAACATGCAGCGGCTGCTGCGCAAGTTCGAGAGCGCCAAGGACCTGGTGCCGCGTCCGCTGCAGGCGAACGCCGGGAAACCGACGCCGTACGGCGTCATCTATTTCGGCTCGACCTCGCCGGCGATGGACGAGGCGGTCGGATTACTCGAAGCCAAAGGCTGCGCGCTCGACCGGCTGCGCGTGCGCGCCTTCCCGTTCCATTCCAGCGTGACCAGCTTCGTCGGCGAGCACGATTTCGTGTTCGTGGTCGAGCAGAACCGCGACGCGCAATTGCGCTCGCTGATCGTCAACGAATGCGGCATCGATCCGGTGCGGTTGATCCCGATCTTGCATTACGACGGCACCCCGATCACCGCGCGCTTCATCGCCCGCGCCATCGCCGGCCACATCGACGCGCTCAAGGTGACGCCGCTGCGCAAGGTGGTGTCGTGACCGGTCGAAAGTTCGTTACTGCCTTCACCTCTCCCCTGGCGGGAGAGGTCGACCGAGCGAAGCGAGGTCGGGTGAGGGGGGAAATCCCTGCCGCTGTCCCCCTCACCCGGCTCGCAGCTTCGCTGCTCGCCACCCTCTCCCGCCAGGGGAGAGGGAAAGGACTCACAGGTCTGCTTCCATGACCTACGTCGTCAAGCCGAAATTTCACCATCCCGAGCTGCCGAAGAACCGACTCGGCTTCACCCATCGCGATTACGAGGGCGCGGTGTCGACGCTGTGCGCGGGCTGCGGCCACGATTCGATCTCGGCCGCGATCATCGAGGCCTGCTTCGAGCTGTCGATCGCCCCGCACCGGGTGGCCAAGCTCTCC
>JASHRY010000142.1 GCA_030037105.1 Xanthobacteraceae bacterium | reverse complement strand
CGGGGCTGAGCTTGTTGTCCGCCGTCAAGGCCTCACCGTACTCACCGATGCTGGCAACGAGGTCGCCAGGCGCGCCGCCTCGATCCTCAGCGCAACACGTGACCTCGCCGATTGCGTGCGCCACGATGGCCACTTGCTCAGCGGCAATTTGCGACTGGGGGTGATCCCGACATTGGCACCATACGTGCTTCCTGGGTTGCTGCCGGAACTCCACCGCAGCCATCCCAACCTGAATCTCGATCTGCTGGAAACGCAGACCAAGACGCTGGTGAGCGAGCTCGCGCAAGGGACGTTGGACGTGTTGCTCGTGGCTCTCCCGCTCGAAAGGACGGAGTTCGACACTGTCGTCTTGTTCGACGATCGATTTCTGTTGGCCGTACCGGCCGACGATCCGTTGCCGGAGCGTGCCAGAGTGACAAAGCGCGATGTCCAAGCGCGCCGGCTCGTGCTCCTGGAAGAAGGCCATTGTCTCCGCGATCAGGCGTTGATCTATTGCGGTGAACGCGCTTCCACGAATATGGGACTTGGGGCAACCAGCTTAGCAACCGTCCTGCAGATGGTTGCCAGCGGCTACGGCGTGACGTTGTTGCCCGAGGTTGCGATCGATGTCGAAGTGCGCGACGAGCGTGTCAAGCTCCTGCGCTTCGTTGAGCCGCAGCCGCGACGTAATATCGGACTGGCCTGGCGTCCGACAACGCCTCGAAAGGCCGACTTCTTGAAGCTCGGTCAGATCTTGCTCAAGACGCTCAAGTTTGAGCCGTCGCACAAGTCTCGACTCGCGTTCGCCGCCGAGATCGCGCACGCGTGAACGGCGAGCCGGCGTCTCAGCCGCCACGACCGCCGACGAAGCGGAAACTGCCTTCAGGCGGTGCGAATGTAGTCGCGCAAGCTTGCCGATTCTGACTCGATTTCCTGCACGCGGTGTTTCACCACGTCGCCGATCGACACGATGCCGATCAGTTGACCGTCCTCGACGACCGGCAGATGTCGAAACTTTCCGACAGTCATCCGTTCCATGATGCTGCTCATCGTTTCCGAGCGATTGCAGCTGACTACTTTGCGAGTCATGACTTGCGCGACTGGTTGCTCCAGCGCCGTGGCGCCGCTTGCAGCCAGCACGCGTATGATGTCGCGCTCGGAGATGATGCCCGCGAGTTGGCGGTCGGGACCGACAACGACCAAGGCGCCAATCCGGCGCGCCGCCAACAGCTTGACGGCGGACGCTAGGTCGGCGGTGGGTTCGATGGTGACGACGTCAGTTCCTTTGCCTTCGATTAGTGCTCTGACGCTCATCGCGCGCGACCCTCCTCGCTCCGAGACACGACGAGCGTCTCCAAAACCCTCATTATGAATTCGGGTCTGCCGCCGAATTTCAATCGCACAAATAATCGATTTGCCGAGTCTCGCAAAATAACCGCGGATTATGACCGTCAAAAAAATTTTTGATATGACAACTTTTTGCATTGCACAACGCGTCCTGAACCTGCCATTGAGTATTATCGAAGAATGGAACTCGACTCCGATGACTTTGATTGTTCTGAAAGAAATGGGCGTGCCGGTATCAGAAAAAGTAATTATGAAAAGACAAAGCCTTTTGCCTATCATCATTTTTGTTCATCGGAGAAGGTTCAGAAACAGCAGGAAACAGCAGACTGGCTTTGTTGGCGTCAACGCCCCGGCAGGGTCTGACGGGGTGGCGACAGCAAGTCGCGGTTGCGAGGCGAGAGCGCTCGTATAAATGTAACCTCACTATCGACGAGCCAAACCGGTGCTAAGGGGGGCGCGAGCCGGAAACTTGAACCTCAAATGTGATTACGGAGAGCCGCATGAATCGATGGTCTGGACGCGGTCGCTTTTCCGCTCTTGGTCGACTGATTCTCTGCGGCGTCGTGTTCGCGTCCGTGCTCCTTGTAAAGGAGTCGCCCGCGCGGGCGACGTCGGCCGTGACCATTGGCGGCCCGTTTACGCTCTCCACGCCCGACGGCACCACGGTTACCGATCAGACCTATCGCGGCAAATGGTTGCTGGTTTATTTCGGCTACACTTTTTGCCCGAGCAGTTGCCCGACCATGCTCCTTGATATCGCCACCGCGCTGAAGAAACTCGGCCCCGATGCCGCCGAGGTGCAACCGCTTTTCATCACCATCGATCCGCGGCGCGACACGCCGGAGGTGATGCGGCAATACACCCAATCGTTCGATCCGCGGATTCTCGGCCTCGTCGGCACGCCGCAGCAGATCGCCGCGGTCGCCAAGGAATATGGGGCTTATTATGTGAGTCACCGTACCGGACCCGGCGCCAACGACTACGTCATGGACCACAGCACTTACCTTTACGTCATGGATCCGCAGGACAAATTTGTTCGCGCCTTCGAGACCGACGCGACGGGCGATCGGATCGCCGACGCGTTGCGCGAACTCATCGCGGAAAGGCGTCATAAAGCGACGAAACATCACGATGCGGATTCGCGATCCGGCTGATTTGGATGCGAGGTAGAACAATCGCCGTCGCGGTGATTAGCCGATGCCGCGTGCGCTTCCGGGGGGTGGGCTTATGAACTATCAGGGATTTTTTGCCGAGGCGCTGGCGCGGCTGCGGAGCGAGCGGCGCTATCGGGTGTTTGCCGATCTGGAACGCATTGCCGGGCGCTTTCCGCAGGCGGTGTGGCATTCGCCGCAGGGCCCGCGCCATGTGGTGATCTGGTGCTCGAACGACTATCTCGGCATGGGCCAGCACCCCAAGGTGATCGGCGCCATGGTGGA
>JASHRY010000025.1 GCA_030037105.1 Xanthobacteraceae bacterium | reverse complement strand
TCTTCGTTCCTGCTCGAGCGCCTGCCCGAATTCCGCATCGCGCGGGAGGCGCGCGTCGCCCGCACGTTCCAGAATGTGCGGCTGTTCGCCGGCATGACGCTGCTGGAGAATCTCCTGGTCGCCCAGCACAATGCGCTCATGCTCGCCTCCGGCTTTACCGTGCTCGGCCTGCTCGGCTCGCGCGGCTATGCCCGCGCCGAGGCCCGCGCCATCGACAAGGCGCGCTACTGGCTCGACCGCGTTGGCCTCGCCGCGCGCGCCGACGACCTCGCCGGCGCGCTTCCTTACGGCGCGCAGCGCCGGCTCGAAATCGCCCGCGCGCTGTGCACCGATCCGGTGCTGCTTTGCCTCGACGAGCCCGCCGCCGGCCTCAACCATCACGAAAGCGCCGAGCTCAATCTGTTTCTGCGCGCCATTCGCGACGAGCACGACATCTCCGTCCTGTTGATCGAGCACGACATGGGCGTGGTGATGCAGATTTCCGACCACATCGTCGTGCTCGATTACGGCGTGAAAATCGCCGACGGCGCGCCCGCCGCGGTGCGCAACGACGCCAAGGTGATCGCCGCCTATCTCGGCGTCGCCGACGCGGAGGCGGAGCATGCAAAGGCGGAGGTCGCGCCGTGAGCGGGACCGGCAAAGCGCTGCTCACGTTGCGCGGGGTGAAAACCTATTATGGCAACGTCATCGCGATCAGGGGCGTCGACGTCGACGTCAATGAAGGCGAGATCGTCGCCCTCATCGGCGCCAACGGCGCCGGCAAATCGACGCTGATGATGACGGTGTTCGGCGATCCGCGCGCACGCGAGGGCGAGATCCGCTTTGCCGGCCGCGACATCACCGCGCTGCCGACCCACGAGATCGCCAGGCTCCGCATCGCGCAATCGCCCGAAGGCCGGCGCATTTTCTCGCGCATGACGGTGATGGAGAACCTGCAGATCGGCGCCACGATGACCGACGCGGCGGATTTCGATTCCAACCTCGAGCGCGTGTTCGCACTATTCCCGCGGCTGCGCGACCGCCGCAACCAGCGCGGCGGCACTTTGTCCGGCGGCGAGCAGCAGATGCTGGCGATCGGCCGCGCGCTGATGAGCCGGCCGCGGCTGATGCTGCTCGACGAGCCGTCGCTCGGCCTGGCGCCGCAACTGGTGCAGCAGATTTTTGCCGCCATTCGCGCGCTCAACGAGCGCGACAAGCTCACCGTGTTCCTGGTCGAGCAGAACGCCTATCACGCGCTCAAGCTCGCGCACCGCGGTTACGTCATGGTCAACGGCGAGATCACGCTCACCGGCAGCGGGCGCGAATTGCTGCAGCGGCCGGAAATCCGCGCCGCCTATCTTGAAGGCGGCGCAGGCTGACGGGATCGACATGGACAATTTCTATGCCGGCGAGCGCATCGCGTACGTTGTCCTGGTGACCGGGATCCTCGGCGGCGGCGCCGCCTGGCTCCTGGGCCGCGCCATCGCCAACACCTGGCGCCCGCCGTGGCAGGTCGCCGTCGCCGCGCTCCTTCTCGGCGCCGCCGCCCGCTTCATCCATTTTGCGCTGTTCCGGGGCGAACTTCTTTCCGCATCCTCCTATTGCTGCGACACCCTGATCTTCCTGATCGTCGGGCTGTTGGCCTGGCGGGTGACGCGCGCAAGGCAGATGGTGCGGCAATATCCCTGGCTCTACGCGCCCGCCGGCCCGCTCGGCTGGCGCAAAATCGGACGGGAAAACCGGCCGCAGCCGTGATAAATTTGAGCCGGCGCGAACTTCTTACCGCCGGGATCGGATATGACAGACATGAACAAAGTGCGGCTTGGCTTTTTTGTGCTGCTCTTCGGCCTCCTCGCCGGCCCGGCGATGGCGCGGGATATCACCGTTGCCACCGCCGGCCCGATGACCGGCGAATATGCGACGTTCGGCCGGCAGATGCGCAACGGGGCCGAACAGGCGATTGCCGATCTCAACGCCGCGGGCGGCGTTCTCGGACGCAAGCTCAAGCTCGAGATCGGCGACGACGCCTGCGATCCCAAGCAGGCGCGCTCGATCGCGGAGAAGCTTTCCGGGATGGGAGTGGCGGTGGTGGTCGGCCATTATTGCTCGTCGTCCTCGATCCCGGCCTCGGACGCCTATCTCGACGGCGACATCCTGCAGATCACGCCGGCTTCGACCAATCCCTTATTCACCGACCGCGGCATGTGGAACACCTTCCGCACCTGCGGCCGCGACGACCAGCAGGGCGGCTTCGCCGCCCGCTATCTGGCCAAGAATTTCAAGGGAAAAAATATCGCCATTCTCAACGACAAATCGACCTACGGGAAGGGCCTCGCCGACCAGGTCAAGAAAGCGCTCAATGCCGACGGCGTGCGGGAAAAGCTCGACGAGTCCTATAACCAGGGCGACAAGGACTTCACCGCGCTCGTCTCCAAGCTCAAGTTCAACGGCATCGATATCGTCTATGTCGGCGGCTATCACCAGGAAGCCGGCCTGATCGTGCGGCAAATGCGCGACCAAGGGCTCAAGACCATCCTGATGGCGGGCGACGCGCTGGTCTCGCGCGAATTCGCTTCGATCACCGGACCGGCGGCGGACGGCGTTCTCTTCACCTTCCCGCCCGATCCGCGCAAACGCCCGACCGCTGCCGCCA
>JASHRY010000141.1 GCA_030037105.1 Xanthobacteraceae bacterium | reverse complement strand
AGTCCTGGTTCATCGGCCGGCAGGCCAACCCGGGCGATCCGGCTTCCTGGAAGCCATTCAATTACCCCTATCACTTCTTCTGGGGTCTCGAGGACGTCATCGCCGCCTACACCAATATGTGGGGGCAACTTAAAACCGACAAATCCGTCGGCGGCCTGTTTCCCAATGATGGCGACGGCAACGCCTGGGGCGACAAGAAGGTCGGCTTTCCGCCAGTCCTCGACAAGCTCGGCTACAAGCTCACCGATCCCGGCCGCTATCAGAACCTCACCGACGATTTCACCGCCCAGATCACCGCCTTCAAGAACGCGAACTGCGAGGTTCTCACCGGCGTGATGCTGCCGCCGGACTTCACGACGTTCTGGAATCAGGCCCTGCAGCAGGGTTTCAAGCCGAAGGTCGCCTCGATCGGCAAAGCCCTTCTGTTCCCGGTGGCGGTCGAAGCCTTAGGCAAGAACGGCAACAATCTCTCGTCCGAGGTGTGGTGGACGCCGCACCATCCGTTCAGGTCGTCGCTGACCGGGCAATCGGCCAAGGCCCTTGCCGACGCCTATGAAAAGTCCTCGGGCAAACAATGGACGCAGCCGATCGGCTTCGTGCACGCGCTGTTCGAACTCGCCGTCGACGTGATGAAGCGCAGCCATTCCGTCGACGACAACAAAGCGATTGTCAACGCGATCGCCGCGACCAACCTCAACACCGTGGTCGGCCACATCGAATGGGGGCAGAAGAATCTACCGCCGTTCGCGCAGAAGAACGTCGCCAAGACGCCGCTCGTGGGCGGTCAGTGGCGGCTGCGTCACGGCAGCGCGAACAAGTACGATATCGTCATCACCGAAAACAAGACCGCGCCGGAAATTCCGGTTGGCGGTAAAATGGAGCCGATCGCGTAATTCGAGCAATCAAACTGCATTTCCCGGATGCGACGCGCGGCGCCGCCGTTATGCGCATGGCCGATGCGGCATCGCGGCGCACCGTCGATCCGGAGCCTTCTCAGATTCGGCTTCGGCGCCTGTGACGATCCCGGCTCCGCAGCGTGCCATGCCGTTTCGCTCGGCGTCGCGCCGTGTCCGGGATACAATGAGATGAAATACCGCGCCGGACGTGCCGGACCGGCTCTCCACTGGACGGTCGCGTGATCCTCAAGCTCGACAATTTGACGAGATCGTTCGGCTCGCTCAAGGCCGTCGACGGCGTCCACTTCGAGGTTGCGCCGGGCGAAGCGCTCGGCATCATCGGGCCGAACGGCGCCGGCAAATCGACGTTGTTCAACCTCGTCACCGGGCTGCTCCGGCCGGACGCCGGCACGATCTGGTTCGACGGACGCGACATCACTCACGCTTCGCCACGCACCCGCTGCATCGCCGGGATCGGGCGCTCGTTTCAGATTCCACTTCCGTTCGAGAACCTGACCGTATTCGAGAACCTGCTCGTCGCCGCCATCCACGACCGCGGGCGACGCGAGGCGCAGGTCGTCGATGCCTGCGGCGAGATCCTCGAGCGGACCGGACTCATCGTCTTCGCCAATCGCCGCGCCGGCACGCTCAATCTCCTCGGCCGCAAGCGGCTCGAACTGGCACGCGCCTTGGCGAGCGCGCCGCGCCTTCTCCTGCTCGACGAGATCGCCGGCGGCCTGACCGAGGCGGAATGCGGCGAATTGGTTCGCCTGGTGCAAGACATCAACAAATCCGGCATGACCATCATCTGGGTCGAGCACATCGTCCATGTACTCGTCGCGGTCGTTTCCCGATTGATGGTGCTGAACTTCGGACGCCAGATCGTCGAAGGCGAGCCGCGCTCGGTCATGGCCTCGGCCGCGGTCAGGGAAATCTATATGGGCATTGCGGCGTGAGGCATTCGGACGTGGCCGTTTTGGAAACTCGCGAGCTCACCGCATTTTACGGCGACTTCCAGGCGCTCTTCGGCATTACCTTCGCTCTCGACGAGGGCGAGACCATCGCCATCATCGGGGCAAACGGGGCGGGGAAATCAACTTTCTTGAAGGCGATCGCCGGCTTGCTGCCGCGCCCGGCCGCGGCCGTGCGTCTCGACGGCCGCGATATCGGGGAGCTACCGGCGTACGAAATCGTCAAGCTCGGCATCGCCTTGGTGCCGGAAGGCCGGCGGCTGTTCTCTTCACTCTCCGTCGAGGAAAATCTGCTCGTCGGCGCGTATGGGCGACGCCCCGGCGGCGCGTGGAGCCTGGCGACGGTCTATCAGCTCTTTCCCATGCTGCGCGAGCGGCGTCATTCGCCGTCGACGGCGCTCTCCGGCGGGCAGCAACAAATGGTCGCGATCGGCCGCGCCCTGATGTCAAATCCGCGCATCCTGCTGTGCGATGAGCTTAGCCTCGGTCTCGCCCCGATCGTCATTCGCGACATCTATGCCGCGCTCGCCGACATCAAGGCGCGCGGGACCAGCGTGGTTCTCGTCGAACAGGACCTCGCCCATGCCATGGCGGTCGCCGACCGGGCCTATTGTTTCATGGAAGGGCGGGTGAGCCTTACCGGCCGGCCGCAGGAATTGACTCGCGACGCCATTCACGCCGCCTATTTCGGATTGTAGCCGCATGCTCGGCTGGATCGACACGCTGTTGCAAGGAATCCTGCTCGGCGGGCTCTATTCGCTCTACGCCACCGGCCTGTCGGTCATTTTCGGCATCATGCGCCTCGTCAACTTGGCGCATGGCGATCTGATCGTGCTCGGGGCGTTCCTTATTCTCGCCGCGACGGCGGCGGGCATGCCGCTCATTCTCGCTTTCGCCGTCGTCGTGCCGCTGATGTTCTTGATCGGCTACGCGCTGCAATCCGTCCTGCTCAACCGGACGCTGGGCCGCAATATCCTGCCGCCTTTATTGATCACGTTCGGGCTGTCGATCATCGTACAGAACGGCTTGCTCGAAACGTTTTCCGCCGACACCCGCCGCCTCAATGTCGGCCCGCTGCAAAGCGCTTCGCTGCCGCTCGGCGGCGGACTTGCAGTCGGACTGATGCCGTTGATCTGTCTCGGAGCGGCGATCGGCGTCATCGTGCTGCTCAACGGCGTGTTCTACCGGACCTCGCTCGGACGGGCGTTCCGCGCCACTTCCGACGACGCTGAGATCGCGCAGCTCATGGGCATCAACAATCGGTCGATCTATGCGCTGACCATGGGCGTTGCGCTCGCCGTATGCGCGATCGCCGGATTCTTCCTCGGCGCGCGCGCCAATTTCGATCCCGGCATCGGTCCGGCCCGTCTGCTCTATGCCTTCGAGGCCGTCATCATCGGCGGTCTCGGCAGCCTGTGGGGCACGCTCGCCGGCGGCATCGTAGTCGGCCTGGCGCAAACCATCGGCGCCCACATCGATCCCGAATGGCAGATTCTTTCCGGCCATGTCGCTTTCCTGATCGTGCTGGTGATCCGACCGCGCGGACTGTTCCCGCGCGCGGTGGATTGAGGCTTGGGCATGCGCCCGGACGCGAATGATCCCGCCGTTCTCGGCGAAGGCCGTCACCGCCCGCGCTTTGCCGTCGCCACCGCGACCCGCACGTCCACGATCGCGGCGCTCGTCGCCGTCCCCGCCGTCCTCATCCTGATCGCCTTGCCGGCGTTCGCGGGTCGCGCCTTGCTCCAGGAGCTGTTCTATGTGTTCACGATGCTGACGCTGGCACAGTTATGGAACCTGCTCGCCGGCAGCGCCGGCCTGATCTCCGTCGGGCAGCAGGCGTTCGTCGGCATGGGCGCCTACGCGCTATTCGCCTTTACCATCATTGCCGACCTCGACCCGGTGCCGTCGATCATGCTGGCCGGGATCGTCGCCGGAGCCGTGGCCGTTCCTGCCGCACTGATCGTCTTTCGCCTGCGCGGCGCTTATTTTGCTATCGGCACCTGGGTGGTCGCCGAAGTGTGCCGGCTCGTCCTCGCCCAGGTCAGGCACCTCGGCGGCGGCACCGGAACCTCGCTGCCGCCGGACATCGCCGGCTCCATGATCGGGCTCGATTTCGTCCGCCACCTGTTCCAGGTGCGCGGCTCGGCGGCGCGCGACATCCTGTCGTACTGGCTGGCGCTCGTTCTCGTCGTCGGCACTTTCATCCTTGTCTACCGGCTGCTGCGGTCGCGGCATGGCCTTGCCCTGTCCGCCATCGGCGATTCGGAGCCCGCCGCCGAGAGCACCGGGGTTGACGTCTTCCGCACCAAGTTCCTGATCTACGTGGTGACGGCAATCGTGACCGGCATGGTGGGCGCGCTGCTCTTTTTGCAGAAGGCGAGGATCTCGCCCGATGCGGCGTTCTCGCTCATCGATTGGACCGCCTACGTCATCTTCATCGTCGTCATCGGCGGCATCGGCACGATGGAGGGGCCGATCATCGGCGTCGTGATCTTCTATCTTTTGCAATATTATCTTGCCGCCCTCGGCTCCTGGTATCTGATCCTTCTCGGCGCCCTCGCCATCCTGCTCATGCTGTTTGCTCCGTCGGGCGTGTGGGGCGTGATCTCGCATTACTTCGACATCAGCCTGTTCCCGGTGCGACGGAGATTGGTCGTGCCGGAGCGTGCCGGGCTCCGGAAGGAAAGCCTGCGGTGAGCGCCATGGCCGGACTTTTGCGGGAGCGTGAGACTGCCGCAAGCGACCAGGGCATGCATCAAGAAACGCGTCTCTGCGCCCCTGATCGCCGGCCTCCTCGGCCCGATCGGCTCAGATCGTCGAATCGAGCAGCAAAAGCGATCACCCATCGATCGCCTCTACCAACGAGTCATCGACGATCTCGATGCTGTCATCGGTGCCGTCGGCTCAAGGCCGCCTGACAAAGTCTAACGAGAACAAAATCGCCATTGCGGCCACTATAACGGTCTAATCCCGGACGCTATCAACTGGCGATTTTCTGCAAGCTGGATATCCTGTGCCCGAGCACGGTCTCGATCGTGCGCTGGGCGTCCGCATCGCTCGCACCGCGCCACGCGACGACTTGGTCCGGCCGAACAAGCACCAGAGGCTGTTCGTACAGGTTTTCGAGCTCCGCTGTTTCATTGTCAACTATGGTCAAATCCATTCCCGCTCCGGCAGCCGCCGCGATGATGCCTTCCCCGGACGGCGGCGTCTTCCCGAGTCGCAGCAGCGTCCATTCAAAGCCAAACAGATCATAGAGCGAGGTCGAAGTGTCGATCCAGAAATGGGGAGTCCGTCCTCCGGGCGCGGCGGTCGGTGTGTAGATGTCCGGGCGATCTTCGGTGTGCGGCGTCTGTTCGGACAGAATGACGGGCGAATCGTCATAGCGCGCGCCGAACGTGATTCCGGGGATGTTGAACTCTGCTTTTCCGTGCGCTGCGAGATATGCGCCGGCTTCCTTTCGCAGCGCCTCGCCTTCGGTCGTTTCGTCCTCAAGTCCCGGCTTCGGCGTGTACAGGCCGATCGACTCAGCGAAGCGTTTGGCGAAACTTGTGTTGCGGACCGCGTTGGGCCGCCGCTCGATTTCGTAGCTGTTTAGTATGGCCGGGGCCGCAACGCCCTTGATCGTTGCGGCCAGCTTCCATCCGAGATTGACCGCGTCGTCGATTGCGGTGTTGTAGCCAAGCCCGCCAGCTGGCGTGAACAGGTGCACCGCGTCTCCGCCGAGAAACACCCGGCCGCGCGAATAGCTTTCCGCTACGAGTGCGTATCCAGCCGTCCACGCTCCGCGCGAAAGTATCTCCGCCTGCACCGGGTAGCCCACAGCGGTTCTAAACATCTCTAGCGCCTGCTCGTCAGTGATCGCCTCCTCGCTCTCGCCCTCACGAATCTGCGTATGAAAAGCGAATTCTCCGCGCCCGTCCACCGCCGCCATGAAAGCGCGTCGCTGGCTGTTGAAGGTCACGTTCATCCAGGCGGGCGGAAACGGCACGACCTCGTAGAATTGGGGGCAGCGCAGATATATCGCGAGCATGCGTCCACCGAAGAAATCACGGACCGCGCCTGTATCGCCATCGTAGGAAATGCCGAGCTGTCGGCGTACAAAGCTGCGTGCGCCGTCGCCGCCGACAAGGTATTTCGCTCGAAGCGTACGCCGCGCGCTTCCCGAGACCTCGTCGGCCGTCACCGACACGCCGTCACGCGCGGCGGTGAACGCGCTGACGCGCCAGCCATGGTTGATCGAGACGCCGGACAGCGATTCCGCATGCCTGTGCAGGACCTGCTCGACATATTTCTGCGATACCCGATGTGGAAGCTCAGCCGCGCTCCACGAACCCGATAGCGACGATACCTTCTCGCGCGCCTCCCGAGCGGATGGCAAACGAAAGCGCGCCAGTTCATGTCTGGCATACCGGGTGAAGTAGGCGACATCTGTCGGAAAGTCGTCGGGAAGACCTAGCGTTCGAATTTCCTCGGCAAATCCCAAGCGCCGATAGTGCTCCATCGTGCGGGCCTGCGTCGCATTCGCTTGTGGATTGAAGGCGGTCGACAGTTTCTCGTCGAACACAATGACTGAAATACCGCGCCGTCCAAGCTCGTTTGCAAGCATTAGGCCAAACGGCCCGGCCCCCGAAATCGCGACGTCAAATACGGTACCACTCACCAGTAATTCCCTTCCCGAAGCCTGCTCAAATAATCCTTATTTAGTAAGGAAACCGAACAAATTGTCAAGGCCTATTCCTCGCCGCGAGCTTCCACATATTTGGCAAGCACTTCAACCATTAGATCGACCATTGCGGAACCTAGCTCCGCGCGCATTTCGCTCTCAGCAACCTCCAGACTGCGATGGAACGCCTCAAGCCAAACAAATCCCTTGTCGGTGAAACAGACCAGCTTTGCGCGGCCATCGGTAGGATCGCGCCTCTTCTCAATCAATCCCGTGCGCTCAACCTGCTCAACCAGTTCACTCATGGATTGCTTCGTCATGGAGGCGCGTCTTGCCAGTTCGGTCAGTCGCGTGCCACCTTCGTCGAGGTTTCGTGTGAGGTTGATATGAGTCACGCTCAGCTCGCCATGCCCGTTCGACCGCAGACTCTCTATGATCCGTGCTTCGAAGAGGCGAACCGCTTCATTCATGCGGCGTCCGATGTTGTTCCGTCGCCAGGAATTCTGCCGCCGAGATTTCTTAAGTTTCATGCCCCTCTTCTCTACGTGCGCACCGCTGGCCCCAAACGTCTCTGTTGCACGACGGGCAATTCCGTCGGGTTTTTCTAACCCCTGCCGAAGTGCATTGACACATCAATCCAGCTAACGATATAGTCAGGCAACCGAATAATATCGATTGCGCCACCAACAGTTGCGGGAGGAGCAAACATGCGCAATATTCCGGTTCGGTTATACGCGGGTTGGCCAGAACAGTATCAGCGGCGGCCGTAACCCGCTTCGTCACCGGTACCCACGCAAGCAAGCGAAGATGCTAGAATGAAGGGCATGAACGCCTATGCTGACCTGCACAGTGACACGAACGAGTGTTGTTCCAAATGAGAGAATTCGGTAACGTCTCGGTGCCCTTTGGACCTGTGTTTTCGTGTGCATGAGATTGTCAGCCGACACAGGTGGATAGCATGGGGGAGGAATTAGAATGAACGCACCGGTCGCAAAGTTTCTTATCGAGGATACTTGGCGTGGACGCGTGTTCGGCGCGCAGTGGCGCGACGCCGCGGGCGGATCGTTGGACGTCGTGGAGCCGGCGACCGGCGCCACGCTCACGCGCGTGGGCAATGCCTCCGCCGCAGACGTGCGCCGCGCCGCGGCCGAGGCACGCGCCGCGCAACCCGGTTGGGCGGCCACGCCCTATGAGAAACGCGCCGCCATCCTGCGCAAGGCCGCCCGGGTGTTGGAAGAAAACCAGGACGAGCTCATTCCCTGGATCGCGCGCGAGACCGGCGGCATCCCGGCCAAGGCCGGATTCGAGATCCATATGGTGACGGAAATCCTCTATCGCTCCGCCGCCATGTGCACCGAGCCGCAAGGCCTGGTGCTGCCCTCCGACCCGGGACGCATCAGCCTCGCCCGCCGCGTTCCGCGCGGCGTCATCGGCATCATTTCGCCGTTCAACTTCCCGCTCATCTTGTCGAGCCGTGCGGTCGCGCCGGCGCTGGCGACCGGCAACGCGGTGGTGCTCAAGCCCGATCCGCGCACGGTCATGACCGGCGGCTTCATCATCGCGCGAATCTTCGAGGAAGCCGAGCTGCCCAAGGGCGTGCTGCAGGTCCTGCCCGGCGGCGCCGAGGCGGGCGAGGCGATTTGCACCGATCCCGACATCGCCATGGTGTCGTTCACCGGTTCGAGCAAGGTCGGGCGCCGCATCGGCGAACTCGCCGGCAAGCATCTCAAGAAAGTGCAGCTCGAACTGGGCGGCAAGAACGCCGTGATCGTGCTTGAAGATGCCGATCTGGACGCGGCGGCTTCAGCAATTGCTTTTGGCTCCTGGTTCCATCAGGGTCAAATCTGCATGACCACCGGCCGCGTGCTGGCCAGGGATAAAATCGCCGCGTCGCTCACCGAGAAGCTCGTGGCGAAAGCGCAGCACCTGCCGGTCGGCGATCCGCTGGGACAGGTCGCGCTCGGGCCGGTGATCAGCCGGGCGCAGGTCGAGCGCATCCACGGCATCGTGAAGGATTCGGTGGCGGCGGGCGCGAAGCTGGCGGCCGGCGGCACTTTCGAGGGACCCTACTATCGACCGACCGTGCTCACCGGCGTGAAGCCCGGCATGCGCGCCTTCGACGAGGAGGTTTTCGGCCCGGTGACCTCGATCACATCCTTCGCCAGCGAAGACGAGGCGGTGGAGCTTGCCAACCACAACGAGTACGGGCTGGCGGCCGGCGTGTTCTCGGCCGATGTCGGGCATGCGATCGCGCTCGGCAACCGGCTCAATACCGGGCTCCTGCACATCAACGACCAGACCGTCGCCGACGAACCCCACGTTCCATTCGGCGGCACGCGCGCCTCCGGCAACGGCACGCGCATCGGCGGCCCGGCCAATTGGGAGGAATTCACCCAATGGCAGTGGATGACGATCAAGGAGAAGCCCAACCCTTATCCGTTCTGAGCCACCGGCGACGAACCGCGAATGCGGCCGGCGGCCGGCGACGGCGTGCCGCCCGCCTTAAATCTTACCGATACGGATGATCGGCTTGACGGTAATCCCGCGCTCGCTGTCGCGCGCCGCGTCGTTGATTCGATCGAGCGGATAAAATTTGGTCAGCTTGTCGAACGGAAAGCGTCCCTGCAGGAACAGGTCGAGGAGCCGGGGGATGAAAATGTCGGGCACGCTGTCGCCTTCGATGATGCCGTAGATCGTCTTCGCCATCTGCATGAATTCGGTGACGTCGATTCTGATCTCGGTCCCGGGCGGCGCGGCACCGACGATACCGCATGTTCCGCGCACGCCGAGGGCATCAATGGCCTGGCGCACCACGTCGGGCAGCGCCGTGGTTTCAAGGCTGAACTGGACCCCGCCGTTGGTGATGGCTTTCACCGCGGCGACGGGCTCCTGCTCTTTGGCGTTGACGGCATGAGTGGCGCCAAGCTCCTTGGCGAGCGCGAGGCGCGCGGGAACGACGTCGACGGCAATGATCGTCGTGGCGCCGACCACGCGGGCCGCCATCACCGCGCTTAACCCCACGGCGCCGGCGCCGAATGTCGCAAAGCTCGTTCCCGGTCCCACCTTCAGCGCATTTATGACGGCGCCCGCGCCCGTTTGGATGCCGCAGCCGAGCGGCCCGAGCAGCTCCAGCGGCGCCTCTTTCGACACCTTCACGACGTTGCGTTCATTGGCCACTGCGAACGTGCTGAACGATGACTGCCCGAAAAAATGGTCATGCACCGGCCCGTGATCGTCATGCAGGCTGCCGGTGCCGTCCGCCCGCGCGCCGCTGAAATTGTGCGCGTTGAAGTTCATGCAATTGGCCGGCCGCCCCGCTTGGCAGAGGTGGCAGCGGCCGCAGGACATGAAGGTCAGGACCACATGATCGCCGGGTCGCACCTTGATCACGCTGGAACCGACCTTCTCAACGATACCGGCGCCTTCGTGTCCCAGCACGATCGGCTGCGGCACCGGGTAGACCTGATCGCGCACCACCATGTCGGTGTGGCACATGCCGGTGGCGACGATGCGCACCAACACCTCGTCGACCCGCGGCTCGTTAAGCCGGAGCTTCTCGATGACGAAGGGGCCGCCTTTCTTGCGCACGACTGCGGCACTAACGGCGTTCGAGAAAGCTGACATGAATGCTCTCCGAATGCGAACCCCTCTTGCAAGCGGCCCGCGGTTCGAGTTGTTCTCAAGCCCATTTAGCACATTAATCGTGTCCGTCGGGGCGCAGCCGCGGGTGACGATCCGCCTTATTCCCGCGATCGTTCCAGCGAACATTATTTTGCCCGGAAAAGTTCTCCCGGGACATCTCCCTTGGCGGCACGCCTCTCTGGAAAGTTGCAATGAAGTTTCGCTGGCGGCGCGCTCGTGGCGTCGTTATAACAAAGCGGGCAATTATAGCGTGTCTTCATCAAATGCGCGTCGACAAGTTAGCGACAGAAGAAATATCAAGAGGCGCGTCGCGAACTTTTGACCAAAGGCGACACCGGCAAGCGAACGACGCCACCGACTTCATTCAAAAACCGAACTTCGATTCAAACTGAAAACGGGAGAAGGAAGATGCCGTCCAATAAACGGACCGAGAATCGACTTGCCAATCGGCAGATAACCGGCATTGCCGACGCCGCCGTTTCGCGCCGTGATTTCGTCAAGCGCGCTGCCGCAGGTGTTGGCAGTCTTGCATTCGCCGGCAAAGCATCGTCGGCCTTCGCGCAAGCCAGCGATCTGATCAAGATCGGCTTTGTCAGCCCAAGGACCGGCCCGCTGGGCGGCTTCGGCGAAGGCGATCCTTACGTGCTCAGCCTGGCGCGCAAGGCATTGGCCAACGGCCTGACGGCCGGCGGCAAGACATACAAGGTTGAGATCATCGACCAGGATTCGCAGTCGGATCCATCGCGCGCCAGCCAATTGGCGAAGGTCTTGATCAACAGCGACAACATCGACCTGATGCTGACGACGTCGACGCCGGAAGTAGTCAACCCGGTCGCCGACGCCTGCGAGGCCGCGGGCGTGCCTTGCGTCTCCACCATCCTGCCCTGGGAGTCTTGGTATTTTGGCCGCGGCGCCAAGCCGGGCCAGCCCTCGCCATTCAAGTGGACCTATCACTTCTCGTTCGGCGTCGCCGAATTCGCCAGGGCCTATATCTCGGAATGGAGCAACGGAGCGGTGCCGACCAACAAGAAGGTCGGCGTCATGTTTCCCAACGACGCCGACGGCAATGCGCTGCGCGAGCACATGATTCCGCTGTTCGAGAAGGCCGGCTTCACGGTGTTCGATCCAGGCGGCTACGAGGACGGCACCACCGACTATTCCGCACAGATTGCGAAGTACAAAGCCGCGAAAGTCCAGATTTTCACCGGCGTGCCCATTCCACCGGACTTCGCGACTTTCTGGCGGCAGTCGGCTCAGCTTGGCTTCGCCAAGACCATAAAAATCCAGAGCATCGCGAAAACCGGCCTATTTCCGTCGCAGATGGAAGCGCTGGGATCGCTCGCCTACAACATCGCGAGCCTGTGCTACTGGCATCCAACCTTCCCGTATAAATCACCGCTCACGGGCGGGACCTCGAAGGAACTCGCCGACGGATATGAAAAGACCACGGGACGGCAATGGAACCAGCAGCTCGGCGGCACACTATCACTGCTCGATGTCGGAGCCGAACTGCTCAAGGCCACCGCCGATCCCAAGAATAAGAACGATGTGATCAAAACACTGAGCCATTTCCGGGTCACGACCACAGTCGGTGTTGTCGATTGGAACAAGGGGCCGGTGCCCAACTGCTATCCGACCCCGCTGATCGGAGCCCAGTGGGTGAAGGCCAGGCCGGGCAGTAAATACAAGCTCGACTTGGTGATCGTCGATAACGCCGACGACCGAAACGTTCCAATTGGTGCTAAGCTGCGACCCTATAGCTGAGCTGAGGGACAAATTGCAGGACTCGACTGCGAGCAGTGTCGACGGCGGCCTGCTCGTAGGCGCCGATATTTACCAACGCTTCGGGGCGCTGACGGTCCTCGAGGGGGTGAACTTTGTGCTCGCTGCCAACGAAGCGGTGGGCATCGTCGGTCCGAATGGGGCCGGCAAGACCACGTTGCTCAACGTGCTGGCGGGGGCTTATCGGCCCTCCGCGGGGGCGGTCCGCTTCAAGGGGGCGGACGTAACGAAGTTCGATGCCGCGCAACGCTGCCGGCTCGGCATTGCCCGCTCGCACCAGATTCCGCGTCCGTTCGGCGGCATGACCGTCTTCGAAAATTGCCTTGTCGCGGCAACGACCGGCGGCGGTCTGTCGGGACAGCAGGCCTACCAGTGCTGTATTGACTCGCTTGTGCTTTGCCAGATGCTGCATGTCGCCAACCGTCGGGCCGAAACGCTCGGGCTGCTCGATCGCAAGCGTTTGGAGCTCGCGCGGGCGTTGGCGACGGAGCCGCGCGTGCTCTTGCTTGACGAGATCGGGGGTGGCCTGACCGACGAGGAAGCCAACAACCTCGTCGAAACGATCCAGGTGTTGCGCGGACGCGGACTGGCGATCGTCTGGATCGAGCACATCGTCCACGTGCTCGTTCGCGTGGTCGAGCGCCTGGTGTGCATGGACGCCGGGCGCATCATCGCCGACGGCAAGCCCGAAGAGGTGATTGCCGATGCCGCGGTCATCGACGCCTATATCGGAGGGCGGGGGACGCCATGACGCTGCTCGCCGTCGAGCATTTGGACGCGCGCCATGGTCTCCTCCAAGCGGTCCGTGGGGTCAGTTTTAAGGTCGCGGCGGGGGAGACAATGGCGTTGATCGGGGCGAACGGCGCGGGAAAGACCACGCTCTTGCGTACGATCGCCGGCGCCCACCGGCCGGTCGCCGGCCGCATTGTGTTCGAGGATCTCGACGTTACCGCGGTGCCGGCCTATGCGCGCTTGCGAAGCGGCATTGCGCTCGTTCCCGAGGGCCGGCGGCTGTTCGCCGGGATGACGGTCAAGGAAAACCTCCTGGTGGCGGGCGCCTACGGCAGGGCCGGACCCTGGAACCTCGATACGGTGATCGACGCCTTTCCCCTGCTGCGGTCAAGGATCAACAGCCGCGCCAGCAATTTATCCGGCGGCGAGCAGCAGGCTACGGCCATCGGCCGTGCCCTGATGACCAATCCAAAACTGCTGCTGCTCGACGAGGTGTCGCTCGGGTTGGCGCCGATCGCGGTCGAAGCGCTATATCATTCGCTGGAGAGGCTGATCGCCGGGGGCACCACGATCGTGCTCGTCGAGCAGGACATCGCTCGCGCGCTCGGCGTGGCGACGCGTGTCGCCTGCATGCTCGAAGGCCGCATCATCCTTGAGGGAAACGCCGGGGAAATGACCCGCGAGCAGGTCACGGAAGCCTATTTCGGATTGCAGCGAGTGCGGCAGCGAACCTCATGATCTGGGTCACGCAGCTCCTCAACGGCATTCTGCTCGGCGGTTATTATGCGCTGCTCGCCTGCGGTCTTTCGTTCATGTTCGGGGTGATGCGCATCATCAATCTCGCCCACGGCGATCTCGCCATTCTGAGCGCGTGCCTGGTTTTTTTGATCGCGAACACGACGGATATCTCGCCTTTCATCGCGCTTGTCGTGGTGCTGCCGCTCATGGGGCTTGTCGGCTGGGGCCTGCAGCGTTGGATGCTGGAACGCAGCCTGCGCGCCGGAATGCTGGTGCCGCTGCTCACCACTTTCGGCCTCGCCATCGTCATTGAGAACGGATTGTTCGAATATTTCGGCGCCGACACCCGCTCGCTTGCGCCCTATATCGGCGATTTTGCCTATGACAGCTGGGCCATAACCGGCAACTTCTATATCGGCTACCTGGCGGCGCTGATTTTCGTGCTCGCCGTGGTGTTGTTGGGCGGATTGAAGTTGTTTCTGACCTACACTTCGCTTGGCCGCGCGATACGCGCCACCGCGGAAGATGCCGATACGGCGGCCCTCGTCGGCATCAATGCGCGCGCGGTTTACGCCGCCGCCGCGGCCATCGCGGTCGCCACCGCCGGGCTGGCGGGCGTATTTCTCGCGATGCGGGCGGTGTTTACGCCTTATTCCGGACCGGAACAGCTTATCTTCGCTTTCGAGGCGGTGGTGATCGGCGGAATCGGCTCGCTGTCGGGAACGCTGGTGGGCGGCATCGTCCTTGGGGTCGCCCAGACATTCGGTGCGCAGATCAATCCGCAGGGATTTCTCATCACCGGCCATGTGGTATTCCTGGTAGTGCTCGCCGGGCGCCTGGCTCTTACCGGACTGCGTGGTCGCGGCGGTATTCACGGACTTCTTGCCCGCCGGTCATGACCACCACCAATCGCGGTTTCGTCGTCGAGCGCTGGACCCGGCTGTCGATCGCTTCAAGCATCGCGGCCGCGGCGCTTTTGGTCGTGCTGGCATTGGCGCCGCTGTTGTTCGCCGCCAACATCGTCGACAGCCTCACCACGCTGTTCATCTATCTGATCCTGTCGGTGATGTGGAACGCGCTTGCCGGCTATGCCGGTCTTGTTTCCGTCGGGCAGCAGGCTTTCTTCGGGCTCGGCGCATATTTCGCGATCCAGTTCTCCTATTACGGGGTCAGCGTTTATCCCGCTCTTCTGCTCGGCGCGGTGGCGGCCGGCCTCCTTTCGTTGCCGATCTCGACGCTTATGCTGCGGCTGCGCGGGGGGGAGTTTGCCATTGGCATGTGGGTCGTGGCGGAGCTTGCGCATCTTCTTGTCGCGCTCGATCCCCTCATCAACGGCGAAACCGGCGTCTCGATGATCGCGCTCAGCGCCATCAGCCCCGATGACCGCCGCGCCTACAATTACTGGATGGCATTGGTGGCGATGGTCGGCCTGCTCGCCGTTGTGTTCGCGCTGCTGCGCGGGCGGCTCGGCGCTTCGGTGCAGGCGATCCGCGACGACGAGGACGCGGCGCAATCCGTCGGCGTGCGGGTGCTCGCCGGGAAACGCACCATCTTTCTCCTCGCCGCCTTCGGCTGCGCGCTCGCCGGAAGCCTTTGGCTTGGAACGTCGATAACGTTCCAGCCGCGGACTTATTTCGGCATTCAGTGGACCGCCTACATGATCTTCATGGTGCTCGTGGGCGGGCTCGGCACCTTCGAGGGACCGATCATCGGCGGCGTTATTTTCTTCCTGATCGAATATCTCTTCGGCGAAACCGGGGTGTGGTATCTCGTCGGGTTGGGCGCGGCCGCCATTGTCTTCGCGTTGTTTCTGCCCCGCGGTTTATGGGGCACGCTCGAGGACAGGTTTGGAATCCGGGTTCTTCCGGTCGGCTACAGCCTGCGGATGTTCCGGTCCCGGTCCGATTTTTCTCCCGGCGGGGACGCCGCAGCCGTGCCTGATCCGCAGCCCCCGGTCGAACGAGACGCCGCCGGAGACGAGTCCAAGGCGTCCTCGGTCGAGCCCGGATAGCGTACGCGTTTTCTCGAGGTAATTGGCTCGCCGGCGTGCTTTTGCCATCGGCGTTCGTCTGCTAGCGTCCGCTCATTATGGATGCTGCGCGTCCCACCATGATTGGCGATTCCGCGGTTTCGCCGGAGCCTGGACGCGTCACCCCGATGATGGAGCAGTACATCGAGATCAAAGCCGCCAATCCGGATTGCCTGCTGTTCTACCGGATGGGCGATTTCTACGAGCTGTTCTTCGACGACGCCGAAGTCGCTTCGCGCGCGCTCGGCATCATGCTCACCAAGCGCGGCCGGCATCTCGACCGCGACATTCCGATGTGCGGCGTCCCGATCGAACGCGCCGACGAATATCTGCACCGCCTGATCGCGCTCGGCCACCGCGTCGCCGTCTGCGAGCAGCTCGAAGATCCCGCGGAGGCGAGAAAGCGCGGCGCCAAGAGCGTAGTGCGCCGCGACGTGGTGCGGCTGGTGACGCCGGGCACGCTGACCGAGGATTCCCTTCTCGACGCCAGGCGCAACAATTACCTGCTCGCGGTTGCGCGCGCGCGTCTGTCCTCGACCGAAGAGCGCTTTGCGCTCGCCTGGATCGACATTTCCACCGGCGAGTTCCGCCTCGCCGAATGCGACCGGCCGGGGCTTGCCGCCGAGATCGCGCGCATCGAGCCGAGCGAGATTATCGTCTCCGACGCTCTCTACTCCGACCCGGAGCTCGCGCCGTATTTGCGCTCGCTGCCGGCGGTGACGCCGCTCGCCCGCGACGTGTTCGACGGCGCGACCGCCGAGCGGCGGCTCGCCGCGTTCTTCGGGGTGGCGACGACGGCTTCCTTCGGCGCGCTGTCACGCGTCGAGCTGGCAGCAGCGGCCGCGGCCGTCACCTATGTCGAGCGCACGCAGATCGGCAAACGTCCGCCGCTGTCGCCGCCGGTGCGCGAGGCCGCAGGAGCCACACTCGCGATCGACCAGGCCACGCGTGGCAACCTCGAACTCGTGCGCACGCTTGCCGGTGAGCGCCGCGGCTCGCTCCTCGCCGCCGTCGACCGCACGGTCACGGCGGCCGGGTCGCGGCTGCTGGCGCAGCGGCTCGCCGCTCCGCTCACCGATCCGGCCGAGATTGCGCACCGGCTCGACGCCGTCGCCGCGTTGGTCAACGACGCCGCCATGCGCGCCGAGCTGCGCGAACGGCTGAACACCGTGCCCGATCTCGCGCGCGCCCTTGCGCGTATCGTGATCGGCCGTGGCGGGCCGCGCGACCTCGCGGCGATCCACCATGGGATCTCGGCCGCGGTGGAATTTTCCGAGCGGCTTTCCGCGCTGGCCTCGCTCCCGCGCGATCTCGCGCAGGCGCTTGCCGGATTACGCCGCCCCGATCGCTCCCTCGCCGCCGAGCTGGCGCGCGCGCTGGCCGAGGAGCTGCCGGCGCACCGCCGCGATGGCGGCTTCGTGCGCGCCGGCTACGAGCCGGTGCTCGATGAGGCACGGGCGCTGCGCGACGAATCGCGCCGCGTCATCGCCGGCCTGCAGGTGCGCTACGCGGAGACGACCGGCATCCGCTCGCTCAAAATCCGGCACAACAACGTGCTCGGCTATTTCGTCGACGTCACCGCGCAGCACGGCGAGAAGCTCATGGCCGCGCCGCTTAACGCCACATTCATCCATCGGCAGACGACCGCCGGGCAGGTGCGTTT